>NZ_JBKQWU010000016.1:0-88377 GCF_047275745.1 Amaricoccus sp. W119
TGCCGATCGCCGCCGGAATGTCGTAGCCGACTTCCAGGCCCGCGATATCGTCCTGTTTCGTCATCGTTCTTCCCCTTCTCTCATTTCAGCCACGGCAGCTTGTCCAGATCGACATTGCCACCCGTGACGATCACGCCCACGCGCTGGCCCGCGAAAACCTCGCGGTTCCGCAGGATCGCGGCGAGCGGCACCGCGCTCGACGGCTCCATCACGATCTTCAGACGCGCCCAGACGAGGCGCATCGCATCGACGATCTCCTGTTCCGAAACGGTCAGGATGTCGGTGACGTGCTGATTGACGAAATGCCAGGTCAGCTCCTTCAGCGGCACCTTCAGCCCGTCCGCCACCGTGTTCGGCGCGTCATCGGCGATGATATGACCCGCCTTCAGGCTGCGCGCCGCGTCATCGGCCTGTTCCGGCTCAGCGGCGTAGATCTTCACCCCGGGCGCCGTGGAGGAGATCGTGAGGCAGGTGCCCGAGATCATGCCGCCGCCGCCGATCGGCGCGATCACCGCGTCGAGGCCGTCCACCTGTTCGAGCAGTTCGCGCGAGCAGGTCGCCTGCCCGGCGATGACCCGCGGGTCGTTGTAGGGATGCACGAAATCGGCGCCGGTGCGCTCCTGCACCTCGGCGAAGACCGCCTCGCGCGAGGAGGTCGAGGGTTCGCATTCGGTGATCGTGCCGCCATAGCCGATCACCGCGTCCTTCTTCGCCTGGGGCGCGGTGCGCGGCATCACCACATGGCAGGGGATGCCCCGGCGCCCGGCGGCGTAGGAGAGCGAGAGCGCGTGGTTGCCCGAGGAATGCGTGGCCACGCCCTTCCTCGCGGCCTCGTCCGACAGGCCGAAGACCGCGTTCGAGGCACCGCGCACCTTGAAGGCGCCGGCTTTCTGCAGGTTCTCGCATTTGAAGAACAGGCTCGCGCCCGCCATCTCGTCGATGAAGCGCGAGGTCAGGACCGGCGTGCGGTGGATGTGCGAGGCGATGCGCTCATGCGCGACGAGCACATCGTCATAGACGGGGATACGCATTCGAATGTCCTCAGGCGGCGTGCGAGGTCTCGGCGGCGGCGCCCGCCGTCGCGCGGTAATGCTCCTGCGCCGCGGCGACGCCCGAGCCGAGCTTGATCGGCATCCCGAGGTCGGCCATGCACATCTCGGCGCAGGCGACGCCCGAGAGCGCCATGACATCGGTCAGGCTACCGAGATGGCCGATGCGGAACAGCTTGCCCGCGACATCGCCGAGGCCGACGCCGAAGGCGGTGCCGTATTTCTCGGCCGCGAGCGTGACGACCTTCGTCCCGTCGAAGCCGCTCGGGACCATGACGGCGCTGACCGTGTCGGAATAGACATCCGGCGACTGGGCGCAGAGCGACAGGCCCCAGGCACCGACGGCCTGGCGGATGCCCTCGGCGATCCGGTAGTGGCGCGCGAAGACGTTCTCGAGCCCCTCTTCCTCGATCATGCTGAGCGCGACGCCGAGCCCGTAGAGCAGGCCGACCGGCGGCGTATAGGGGAAGCCGCCCTTCGGATTGGTGTTCAGCATGTCGCGGAAGTCGAGGAAGGTCCGCGGCAGTTTCGCGGTTTCCATCGCCGCCAGCGCCTTGGGGCTGACGCCGACGATGGCGAGGCCCGCGGGCAGCATGAAGCCCTTCTGGCTGCCGGTGACGGCGAGATCGACGCCCCATTCGCCCATGCGGAAGTCCATCGAGGCGATCGAGGAAACGCCGTCGACCATCAGGAGCGCCGGGTGGCCGGCGGCGTCCAGCGCCTTGCGGACCGCGCCGATGTCGGAACGGACGCCGGTCGCGGTCTCGTTATGGGTGACGAGAACGGCCTTGATCTCGTGGTCCTTGTCGGCTTCCAGCGCCGCCTGGAAATCGGCGGCCGGCGCACCGGCGCCCCAGGGGGCGGTCAGGACCTGAACGTCGAGCCCGTGACGCTGGCAGAGGTCGATCCAGCGGTGCGAGAACATGCCGTGCCGGCAGGCGAGAACCTTGTCGCCGGGCGAGAGCGTGTTCGAGACCGCGGCTTCCCAGCCGGCGGTACCGGTCGCCGGGAAGAAGAAGACCTCGCCCTCGCGCATCTTCAGGACGCGCTTAACTCCCGGGAAGAGCGGGGCGAAGATCTCGCCGAAGCTCGCGGAGCGGTGGTCGATGGTCGGAACGTTCACCGCGTGCCGCAGCCGCTCGGGGATGTTCGTCGGGCCGGGGATGAAGACCGGGTTCTGGCTGGACATGGCGTTTTCTCCACTCGTTTGCACCGTGAGTATCAGTCCACTGGCGAATCGGCAATTTTTTTGAAATCATTTTTCAGTTCGTGTGCAACCGCGGTAAGACTATGGTATGACTATGGTTTCCTTTTTTCGTCGCGTCGGCCGGTTTGTCCGGGGGACAAAATGAGTGAAGCGCCGAAACGCTCGCGCGGGCGACCGAAGGCTTTCAACCCCGCGCCGGAGCAGACGACGATCCAGGCGCTCGACCGGGCGCTGGTGATTCTGCGGGCGCTCGCCTCCGCCGAGGGCGGCCAGTCGCTGACCGAGATCGCCGAGGCGACGGACCAGGCGCCCGCGACGGTCTATCGTGCGCTCTCGACCTTCGCGCGGCACGGGATCGTCGAGACGCAGGAGACGACGCAGCTCTGGTTCATCGGGCAGGAGGCTTTCCGGATCGGCAATGCCTTCCTCGGCCGGTCCGGTCTCGTCGAATACGCACGCAGGGTGATGCGCGAACTCATGGCCGAGACCGGGGAGACTGCCAATCTCGCCGTCGCGGACGGGGCGCAGGTGATCTTCCTGAGCCAGATCGAGACGCATCACCCGATCCGCGCCTTCTTCCCGCCCGGTACCCGGGGGCCGATCCATGCCTCGGGGATCGGCAAGGCTCTGCTCGCGCATTACCCGCCGAGGGAGCTGGACCGGCTGGTCGGCGTCGGGCCGTTCGAGGCCTATACGCCGCGCACGATCACCGGCCGAGCCGCGCTCGAGGCGGATCTGGCGGCGATCCGCGCTCGCGGCTGGGCCGTGGATGACGAGGAGCGGACCGAGGGGATGCGCTGTGTCGCGGCGCCGATCTTCAACGAGTTCCGCGAGGCCGTCGCCGGGGTCTCGATCTCCGGGCCGACCGTGCGCGTGACACCCGACCGGGCCGAGGCGATCGGCGCGGCGGTGCGCGCCGCGGCCGACCGGGTGACGCTCGCGACCGGGGGTATCCCGGCGTGACCTTCAGTCGCCGAGATCGACGTAGTTCGCGGGCATAAACCGGGGAACGCAGAGGCAGTGGAAGACCAGATCGCTCTCCCCGGTATTGGTGATCCGCTGAGGCGTGTCGGCGGGGATCACCACCCGGGCGCCGGGGCCGACATCGCGGATCTCGCCGCCGATCTCGACCCGGCCCGTGCCTTCCCGGATCACGTAGCATTCGACCGTGCCGCGCAGGAGGTGGTTGCGCGTCGTCACGCCCGGCGCGACCCGGGCGCGGGCGAGGGACGCTTCGGGACAGGCCGGATCGTTCAGCTCCTCGACGATGAAGCAGCGTTCCCCGGTCCCGAACTCAGGCGGAAACGGTCCAGGCAGGAGCCACGCGGGCACGTCTCCGTCATCGGGCGCGGTCATGGGTCTCGGGCATCCATTGGCCTCCATCATCGGCCTCCGCCTCCGCCGAAGCCATCTCGACCAGCACGAACCGGCGGTACGGGTACCGCTGCGAAGCCGCCCCGCCCCGATCGAGGGCATCTCGCGGACATGCGAAACGACATTGCCAGAAGGATGGCGTTACCGGAAAATCAGGTCAATCTCGCCTGGTCCGAATATTGTCACGCGGTGCCATGCTTCTTCGATCCTTCCGCCTGATCCTGCTTGCCCTCTTCCTGATCACGTTCGCCGGGCAGGGGCCAGCCGGCGCGCAGGATGACCCCGGCGCCGTGACGGTCGGCGTCTATGTCCATCCGCCCTTCGTGATGAAGGTGGAGGATGGTTACGGCGGGATGGCCATCGATCTCTGGGAATGGGCGGCCGGTGAGCTCGGCCTCGAGAGCCGCTACGTCGAATACCGGAATGTCGGCGAACTCGTCACCGCCACGTCCCGGGGCGAGGTCCAGGTCGCGGTGACCAACATGACGGTGACCCGGGACCGCGCCGAACGGATCGACCTGACCCATCCATGGTTCGACGCCGGGCAGCGCATCATGGTGCATGAGGATGGCGGCGCGGACTTCCGCGACGTGCTCAGGGGGCTCAGCACGTCGGGGCATCTGCGGGCCTATGCCTGGATCGCATTCGTCATCCTCCTGGCGACCTTGCTCGTCACCCTGTTCGACCGCCGCTTCGACGAGACCTTCCCGAGGCGCTGGCGCGATGGCCTCGCGGAGAGCTTCTATTCGGTCATGTCCATCGCAACTTCCGGGCGCGCGTCCACGCGCAAGAATCTGTTCGGATGGAAGGGCCGGATATGGCAAGGTCTCTGGCTCGTGTGCGGCATCGCCGTGCTCGCCTATGTCACCTCGTCGGTCACGAGCGTCATGACCGCGCTCTCGCTCAACAGCCAGATCAACAGCCTGGCCGATTTGCCCGGCCGGGTTGTCGGAGTTCAGCCGGGCAGCGTCTCCGAGGCATATGCGCGGGACGCGCGGCTCAATGCGCGGCCTTTCCAGCACATCGACGAGGCTGTGGCGGCGCTGGTCGAGGGAGACATCGACGCCATCATCGGCGACGCGCCCGTGCTCGAATATTACGCGCATACCAACCCGCGAGAGCCGGTCGCGGTCGTGGGACCGATCTTCGAGCCTGACAAATACGCTTTCGGACTGGCGCACGGCAGCGCGCTCACGCGGGCGCTCTCCGTCGAGATCATCGGCGGAGCGCAAAGCGGTATGATCGAAGCGCTGCGGGCGCGGTACTTCGGGCACGACTCCTAGATATCCCTCGCGGCGCCCACCCGGACCGCGCCCGGCCGCCCTAGCCTCGGGGCCTCAGCATCCGCGAGAGCCACCAGGTGGTGCCGCCCGGATCGGTCACGCCGCCCCGTCGGTCGCCGTCGGGCTGGTCCTTCATCGGCTGGACCTCGGTTCCGCCCGCCACGAGCGCCCGGTCGAAGGCCGCGTCGGGATCGGCGAGATATACATGCACATGCGCGGGCTGGGCGTCCGGGGCCTGGCCGACCATGACCACGCTGTCGTCGATCCGGAACTCGGCATGGACGATCGCGCCATCCTCGCCCTCATGCGTGAAGATCACCGGCGCGTCGAAGACCTTCGCCGCGAAATCGAGCACGGCGCGCGCATCCGTGACGATGAGATAGGGTGAAACGCTGGAATGACCTTCGGGCTTGAACATCGCCGCCTCCCTCGCTGGGCCAAGCCTGCCGCGGGATCGGCGGAGCCGCAAGCGGCGGGTGCGCGTGGCGGGTGGGAGTGGGGGGTGATTGACCACGCGGAACAGCTGTGCGACCGCTGGACCCGTCCAGGACGGAGCCCGGAATGCCCGACGCGCCCATAGCCGATCTCATCGTTACCGACGCGCTGATCGTCACGGCCGACGCGGATTTCACAGTCATCGAGGGTGCCGCCGTCGCGGTCCGCGACGGGCGGATCGCCGCGCTCGGCCCGGCGGCGGAGATCGGACGCGAGGCTTCGGAGGTGATCGACGCGGGCGGCGCGATCCTGATGCCGGGCCTCGTCAACAGCCATTGCCACGCGGGCGACAGCCTGTTTCGAGGCCTCGTCGAGGATCTGCCGCTGGAGCCCTGGCTCCAGACCGTCTGGAAGGCCGAGCGGGCGATCCTGAACCGCGACACCGTGCGGCTTGGCGCGACTCTCGGCTTCGCCGAACTCCTGCTCTCGGGCGTGACCAGCGTGATGGACATGTTCTGGTTCCCCGATCAGGCCGTCCATGCCGCGCGGGATCTCGGGATGCGGGTCGCGACGGGTGGCATCTTCATCGATTTCCCCGGCGTCGATCACGTGACCCATGACGACCGGCTCCGCGCCGCGAAGGCGTTCTTCGCCGAATTCGACGGTGCCGAGGACGTGTTCCCGACCATCATGCCGCATGGCAGCTATACCGTCGGGCCGGACAACCTGACCTCGGCCAAGGCGCTGGCGGAGGAATACGGCGCGCTCTTCAGCACCCATGCCGCCGAGACGCAGGCGGAGCAGACGGATATCGCGAACCGCTACGGGCGTTCGGTGATCCGCCACCTCGACCACCTCGGCCTGCTCGACGCACGCACGGTGCTCGCGCATTGCGTCTGGCTCGACGATGAGGAGGTCGAGATCCTCGCCCGGACCGGGGCCACGGTCTCGCACAATCCGGTCTCGAACCTGAAGCTCGCCTCCGGCATCGCGCGGATTCCGGATCTGCTCCGGGCGGGGGCGCGGGTGACGATCGGGACCGATGGCGCGATCTCGGGCAACGATCTCGACATGTGGATGGCGCTTCGCCTCGCGGCGACCCTGCACCGGGGCGCGACGCGGCGCGCCGACGCGGTCTCGACGCGGCAGGCGCTGGCCATGGTGACGCGCGAGGGCGCCGCGGCGCTCGGCGCGCTCGACCGGATCGGCTCGCTCGAGCCGGGCAAATTCGCCGACATGATCCTGATCGACACGTCCCGCGTCCATGCCACGCCGATCTTCGATCCGATGACGCATATCGTCTTCTCCACCGCGAAATCGGATGTGCGCGACGTCTTTGTCTCGGGGCGCCGCGTGGTCAAGGACGGCGCGCTCACCGGCATCGACATCGCCGAGACGCTGGCCCGGGTCCGCGCGCTGACGCCCGAGATCGCCGCGAGCATCGCATGACCGGAACGATAGCTGGCGGGCCATCCCTCACGCAGCGCATAGCCGAGGCGCGAGATTCCATCGCCGCGCAGACAGGCGATCCGGTGGAACTCGGCCTCATCCTCGGCTCGGGGCTCGGCGGGCTCGCCGAGGCGGTCGAGGAGGCCGTGATCATCCCCTATGCCAAGATCGCCGGCATGCCGGTCTCGACCGCGCCGAGCCATGCCGGGGAGCTCGTGCTCGGCCGGCTCTTCGGGCGGCGCGTCGCGCTGATGCGCGGGAGGTTGCATCTCTACGAGGGCTGGACGGCGCGGGAGGTGGCGCTGCCGGTCTATCTCCTGCGCGCCCTCGGAGCGGAGGGCCTCGTCGTCACCAACGCCGCGGGTGCGCTCAACGCCGAGTTCCGGCCCGGCGAGGTGATGCTGATCGAGGACCATCTGAACTTCACCGGAACCAATCCGCTGACCGGCGCCGACGAACCCGCGCTCGGCCCCCGCTTCCCCGACATGAGCCGCGCCTATGATCCCGACTGGCGCGCCGCGGTGGCCGAAGCGGCGCGAACGGCGGGGTTGGCCCACCGGGCCGGAATCTATGCCGGGATCGCCGGCCCGTCGCTCGAAACCTCGGCGGAGCGGCGCTGGCTGCGCGCGAGCGGCGCCGACGCGGTGGGCATGTCCACGGTCATCGAGGTGATCGCGGCGGTCCATGCGGGCATGCGCGTGCTCGGCCTCTCGGCGATCACCAACGCGGCCACCGGCGGGCCGGAGCAGCGCCCCGACACGATCGAGGACGTGCTGGCGAACGCCGAGATCGCGGGCCGCGTGATCGCGCGCCTGCTCGAAGTCACATTGCCGCGATTTTGATGGTCCGCGACGTGAGGCATGATCGGCCCGAAGACACCGCGAATTCGTCTCTTGTTTTCAAGACAAGCTCAAGCAGCGGCCAGATCGCAAATTCACGCGTGATCTCGGGCACTTCACATCTGACGGAGCAGTATTGAACCAAAAGCCGCGGATCGCATCTCTGTTTGAAGGACGCGGAACATGGCAAGGGGATCGAACCCCGCCTCCGCGGTCCTGATCCTGGGGCAAGAGGGGCGAGCGAACCGGAAGGAGAAGGTCGTGGATTCGAAGATCGTCGGCTGCATGTTCATCTCGATGCTGGTCGGCGGCGGCTGCGCCGCGGCGGCGCTTTCGGCCGGCTGGGGTCCGCTCGCCGGACTCGCGATCTACAGCGCCACCGGATCGGCGACGCTGGTCTCCACCGCGCTCCTGGCCGCTCGCGCTCCAACGCCGAGGGCGAAATGCCGGCCGGCGGCGGCCGTCGCCACCGCCTGAGCCTCCAGTCGTCCGATCCGCGGCCCGTCAGAGCACGTAACGGCTGAGATCGGCCGATTGCGACAGCGCGCCGAGGTACTTCTCGACGAAGGCCGCATCCACCGTCACCGTCTCGCCCTCGCGGTCGGGCGCGGTGAAGCCGAGATCCTCGAACACCCGCTCCAGCACGGTATAGAGCCGCCGCGCGCCGATATTCTCGACCGTCGCATTCACCTCCGCCGCGATCCGCGCCAGCGCCGCGATCCCGTCCTCGGTGAATTCCACCGTCACGTTCTCAGTCGCCATCAGCGCGGTATACTGCCGGGTCAGCGCATTGTCGGTCTCGGTCAGGATGCGGACGAAATCCTCCTCGGTCAGCGCGCGCAGCTCGACCCGGATCGGCAGACGGCCCTGAAGCTCCGGCAGCAGGTCCGAGGGTTTCGCGATATGAAAGGCGCCCGAGGCGATGAAGAGCACATGGTCGGTCTTGACCGGCCCGTGCTTGGTCGAAACCGTCGTACCCTCGATCAAGGGCAGCAGGTCGCGCTGCACCCCCTCGCGCGAGACATCGGCGCCCCGGGTCTCAGCGCGGGCGCAGACCTTGTCGATCTCGTCGATGAAGACGATCCCGTTCTGCTCCACCGCCTCGATCGCCTCGCGCGTCACCGCCTCGGAGTCCAGAAGCTTGTCCGCCTCCTCGGTGATCAGAAGCTGATAGGAGGCCGCCACGGTCAGCCGCCGCCGCGTCTTCCGCCCGCCGAAGGCCTTGCCGAAGATGTCGCCGAGGTTCATGCCGCCCGCGAGCCCGGGCTGCCCCGGAATGTCCATCATCGGAAACGGGTTCGAGGTATCGGCGACCTCAAGCTCGATCTCCTTGTCGTCGAGCTCGCCCGAGCGCAGCTTCTTGCGGAACATCTCCCGCGTCTGGTCGCGCGCGCCCTCGCCCGCGAGCGCGTCTATCACCCGGTCCTCGGCGGCGGAATGCGCGGTCGCCTTGACGTTCTCGCGCATGAATTCGCGCGTCATCGCGATCGAGGAATCCACCAGATCGCGGATGATCTGCTCCACGTCGCGACCGACATAGCCGACCTCGGTGAACTTCGTCGCCTCGACCTTGAGGAACGGCGCCTTGGCGAGCTTCGCGAGGCGGCGCGAGATCTCGGTCTTGCCGACGCCGGTCGGGCCGATCATCAGAATGTTCTTCGGATAGACCTCTTCGCGGATGTCGTCGGCGAGCTGCTTGCGCCGCCAGCGGTTGCGGAGCGCGACGGCGACGGCGCGCTTGGCGTCCTTCTGGCCGATGATGAACCGGTCGAGCTCGGAGACGATCTCGCGGGGGGTGAGATGGGTCATATGGAAACCTCGAATGGGGCGGCGGCGCGGGGAACATCCCGCGCACCGCGACGTTGGCTACCCGTATCCAAGCGGGAGGACATGTGATGCCCAGCGCCCAGGAACTCCGGGAAAAGCTGTTGAAGTCGCTCAGATCCGACGAAGTCGTGATGCTGGGCGTGGTGGGACCGAAGGACAATCACAAGCGGCCCATGGCGGCGCGGTTCCGCGACTCCGACGCGACGACGATCTGGTTCTTCGGCGACAACACGACCGGGCTCGTCAGGGTGGTCGCCTCGGGCGAGAGCCGCGCGGAGGCCTGCTACTCCGCCAAGGGGCATGACCTCTTCGCCTGCATCCACGGCAGGCTTTCGGTCGACACCGATCGCGCGATCGTCGAGGAGCTCTGGAACTCCGATGTCGCGGCCTGGTATCCGGGCGGCAAGGAGGACCCCAAGCTGGTCCTCCTGCGCTTCGACACCGTGGAGGCCGAGATCTGGGAGGCGGGCAGCGGACTGCTCGCTTCGGTGAAATCGATGTTCGGCGCCGATCCGGCGTCCGACCACGAGCGGGAAAGCCACCGCACCGTGCCGCTCTGAGGCGCCCCGCGCGACACGGGCCACGAGCGGCGCGGCCCGTTGTCCGAGGGGCAGGCGATGCACCGGACGCGTTCGGCGTCGTTCTGGCGGGGAGCCTGTCATTCCGCGCCCTCTTCCATGGGCTGATGTTCCATGGGAAGCACATCCTTCGCGCCGAGGCCGGGAATGGGCCGGAACCCGGCCTTCCAGTAGGCGCGAACGGCGCGCGCATTCGCGGGGTCCGGATCGATGATGATCGTCCGGTAGCCCTCGGCGCGCAGCCGCTGGACGAAGGCGGCGAGGGCCGCCGAGCCGATGCCGCGCGAGAGCAGCCCCGCCTCGCCGAGCGAGATATCGACGCCCACCGCCTCGCTCGGCAGATGCGCGAGCCAGGGATGCTCAGCGATCCAGGAGGCGTTCTGGTAGTGGCCGATGAACCAGTACTGGATGTAGCCGACCGGAGCGCCGTCGAGTTCGATGATGAAGGGCCGCGTGGTATCGCGCCCCTCCACCATCCCCCGGATCTCGCCGAGCTCCTTCTCGGGATCGCCCCACCATGCGCGGACCTCCGGCTCGTTGAGCCAGCGCCTGAGCAGCGGGAAGTCGGCCAGGGTCACGGGACGAAAACCTATGTCGCCCTCAACGGGCATCGAGGCTCTCCACCGTGAGATTGCCGTTGGTGTAGACGCAGATCTCGGCGGCGATGCCGAGCGCCTTGCGCGCGATCGCCTCGGCGTCGAGATCGGTGTCGATCAGCGCCCGCGCGGCGGCGAGCGCGAAATTGCCGCCCGAGCCGATCGCCGCGATGTCATGCTCCGGCTCCAGCACGTCGCCCGCGCCGGTGATGACGAAAAGCTCGCGCCCGTCGGTCACGATCAGCATCGCTTCGAGATTGCGGAGGTACTTGTCGGTGCGCCAGTCCTTGGCAAGCTCGACGCAGGCCCGTGCCAGTTGCCCCGGCGCGGCTTCGAGCTTCTTCTCCAGCCGCTCCAGCAGCGTGAAGGCATCCGCGGTCGATCCGGCGAAGCCGCAGACCACGTCCTTGCCGCCGGGGGAGACCCTGCGCACCTTGCGGGCCGTGCCCTTGATGACCGTCTGGCCGAGGCTCACCTGCCCGTCGCCGGCGACGACGACCTTGCCGCCCTTGCGTACGCCGATGATCGTCGTCCCGTGCCAGCCGGGAAACCGTTCCTGTTCGCTCATGCACCCTCCGTGCCCGATTGGGCTCGCCCGGCATATATGCCTCGGGCGGCGGCGGCGCTAGGGTTCCGCCCGAATGACATTTCGCGCGCTCTGACAAATGCCCGGCGCCGGGTCATCTCGCGCAGCGCCCGCCTCGCGGTCAGCCCGACACCAGTGCCCCATGCAGCCGCTCGACATCCTCGCGGCGGCAGAGCTCGGTTCCCGGATGCATGACGCTGGCACTCCCCGCGGCCATGCCGATGAGAAAAGCCGTGCGCGCGCCCTTCCCCTCGGCGAGCGCCAGGGTCATCGCGCCGACGAAACTGTCCCCCGCGCCCGTCGCACTGCGGACCGGCACGTCGGGGGCTTCGCGGAAGAAATTCTCCTCGCGGCTCGCCAGCAGCGCGCCCTCATGGCCCATGGTGACGGCGACGAGGTCAGACCGCCCGGATTCGACGATCTCCCGCGCCACCTCGGCGATCTCGTCGCGATCCTCCAGTTTGAGCCCGGTCAGCGCCCGCAACTCTCCGACGCTCGGCTTGATGAGCGCGAGCCCGCCCGCCTCGATCGAGGCCGCGAGCGCCGGGCCGGAGGAATCGAGCACCACCCGCGCGCCCCGGTCCCGCGCGCGATGCGTCAGCGTGACGAAACAATCCGGCGGCAACCCCCGCGGCCCGCTGCCCGAGATCACCAGCCAGTCGAAATCGAGCCCGTCGATGGTTTCGAGACAGGCCAGCCACTCGCCGGGACTGACCTCCGGGCCCTCTGGAACGAACCGGTACTCCTGCCCGCTCGATTGCTCGAAGACCGTGAGACTGATCCGCGTATGCCCCGCGATCGGCACCCGCCTGGGCGCGAGCCCCGCCGCGTCCATCAATTCATCGAGCACATCCCCCGTCGCCCCGCCCGCGAGATAAACCGCCGTCACCGCCCCGCCCAACTCGGTAATCACCCGCGCGACATTGATGCCGCCACCACCTGGATGATACGCATCCCCCTTCGTCCGGATCTTCCTCGTCGGCCGCACTTCGTCGGCCTCACAGGCGCCGTCGATGGCCGGATTGAGGGTGAGGGTGACGATGGGTTTCATGCGGGGGTCCTTGGGGTGGTGGAGTGATACCTCACCTTTAGCCGAGGCGACCGGCTCGGTCTGGCCCGTGTCTGCCTCACATTCACGGCTTATGCGCTACCGCACGACCGGCAGTGGGAGAACGCAGGCACATTGCGAGAGCAGGTACGGCTAGAACCTGTCGTTTGGATTCATGAATAGCCTCGCAAGGGCGGCATTTATTTCCGTCTTCTCCTTCTCCCGGTCTATTTCCCGGCCATCTTCGAGGGCAATCATCGATTTCGACACCGTTGGCAGTATCGCACAAACAAGCTCATTAATTGGCCAGCCATCGGATACGGATGGAATAGCTATTTTATCGCTCATGTTCGCGAATCGGTCATAGCCTCTCGCCCACGATGTTCCATCCGAGAGAAAGCAGGCGGAAATGCATTCTGGGCTCACTTGCGGATCCGCCCGACTGATTTCGCGACAAACCTTGGCGAGAACGGCATGGACATTATTCACCGAATTGTGCCAGAAATCTTTTCCATATCTCCTCAAAGAACTTTCAGCTGTTCTTGTGATTAGGTCGTAGTGCTCTTCCCGGAAAAAAGCGGCTCCGCTTCCATATACGGACACCATTACATCCGTTAAGAACGTTACGTCGTGGACAGAAAAATGCTCGCTCCCATCTACAATGACCTTCTCGCTTACATCAAAAAGTATCTTCTTACCCATTCTGGAAGAAACAGTAGTTTGATGCGGAACTCCGTCCACGAATGAATTCGCAATAAAGGCGTGAACGGATCCCGGAATTCTAATGTTAGCAGCGCTACAAATGCGATTTATAGACTCAACATAATTCAAAGACGGCCCTCTTAGGGCCCTCTTTATCCAGTCACTAACTTCAATATCATTCTTTGATCCAATTCCACAATAAGAGATAAGGCCTTTGCTATTGCTAGTTTCTGAGCGCAAGATCTTCGTAGCAAGGCCTGCAGACGGGCCACTTGGACCAGTCAGCCTCCGATCGGCCATGGTCCAGATTGCGTGTTTCGTTGAAACCGACAGGACAAGTGTCATTGCGATTGCTCAGAGAATAGAATCCATCCGCCACTATGAAAACATATCCTAGCAACGCTAAACAAGGAAGGGGCGGGCACCACCATGCCCGCCCCCTCACAAATCCCAGAGCCCGAAGCCTCACGCCAACTGGCGCTCGACTTCCTCGGTCTCGAAGATCTCGATCACGTCGCCTTCGCGGATGTCCTCGTAGTTCTCGAAGGCCATGCCGCATTCCTGCTGGACCTGGACTTCGCGGACCTCGTCCTTGAAGCGTTTCAGGGTCTTCAGCTTGCCCTCGTGGATCACGACGTTGTCGCGGAGCAGGCGCACGCCGGCGGAGCGGCGGGCGACGCCTTCGGTGACGATGCAACCCGCGACGCGGCCGACGCCGGTGATGCGGAACACCTGACGGATCTCGGCGTAGCCGATGAAGCGCTCCTTCACCTCCGGCGAAAGCAGGCCCGAGGCCGCCTTCTTCACGTCGTCCACGAGGTCGTAGATGATCGAGTAGTAGCGGATCTCGACGCCCTTCTGGTTCGCGCTCTCGCGCGCGGGCGCGTTGGCGCGGACGTTGAAGCCGATGATCGGCGCGCTCGACGCCTCGGCCAGCGTCACATCCGACTCGGTGATCGCACCGACCCCGGAATGCAGCACCCGGACGCGAACCTCCTCGTTGCCGACCTTCTCCATCGCCTGGACGATGGCCTCGGCCGAGCCCTGCACGTCGGATTTGACGACGAGCGGCAGTTCCTTGACGTCCTTGTCGGCCTTGGCCTTCGCGAGAAGCTGGTCGAGCGTGGTGGCGGAACCGGCGGCGGCGCGCTTGTCGCGGGCGAGCCGGGCGCGGTAGTCGGCGATCTCGCGGGCGCGGGATTCCTCCTCCACCACGTTCAGCACATCGCCGGCCTCGGGCGTGCCGTTGAGACCCAGCACCTCGACCGGAACCGAGGGGCCGGCTTCGTCCACGCGGTCGCCCTTGTCGTTGATAAGCGCGCGGACCTTGCCCCACTGCTCGCCGACGACGAAGATGTCGCCGCGTTTCAGGGTGCCCTTCTGCACCAGCACGGTGGCGACCGGACCCCGGCCGACGTCGAGCTTCGCCTCGATCACCGCGCCCTCGGCCTGACGGTCGGGGTTGGCCTGGATATCGAGGATCTCGGCCTGGAGCGAGATGTTGTCGAGGAGCGCGTCGAGCCCTTTGCCCGTCACCGCCGAGACCTCGACATCGAGCACTTCGCCGCCCATCCCCTCGACCACGACCTCGTGGTTCAGGAGCTGGGTCCGCACCCGGTTCGGATCGGCGCCCGGCTTGTCGATCTTGTTGATCGCCACGATCATCGGCACCTCGGCCGCCTTGGCATGGCTGATCGCCTCGATCGTCTGCGGCATCACGCTGTCATCGGCGGCGACGACGAGCACGACGATATCCGTCACATGCGCGCCGCGGGCCCGCATCGAGGTGAAGGCGGCGTGGCCCGGCGTGTCGAGGAAGGTGATGACCTGCCCCTTCTCGGTCGTCACCTGATAGGCGCCGATATGCTGGGTGATGCCGCCGGCCTCGCCGGAGACGACATTGGTCTTGCGGATCGCGTCGAGCAGCGAGGTCTTGCCGTGGTCGACATGGCCCATGATGGTGACGACCGGCGCGCGCGGCTGGAGATTGCTCTCGTCCTCGCCCGACGCCTGCACGATCACGTCCTCGACGTCCGAATCCGAGACGCGCACGACGCGGTGGCCGAATTCCTCGACGATGAGCGCCGCGGTATCGGCGTCGATCGTCTGGTTCTGCGTCGCCATGATGCCGTTCTGCATCAGGGTCTTGACCACGGCCGCGACCCGCTCCGCCATGCGGTTGGCAAGTTCCTGCACCGTGATCGCGTCGGGCACGTTGACCTCGCGCACGATCTTCTCGCGCTCGCCCGAACGGCTCGCGCTCCGGCGGCGGTCGCGTTCCTGGCGGCGCTTCATCGCGGCCATGGACCGCTGGCGGCCATCTTCGTCGGTGGCATTGGCGATGGTGAGCTTGCCCGAACGGCGGCGGTCGTCGTCGCCCTTGCCGCGCGAGGTCTTCTTCTCCTCGACCGTCGTCCGGCTGGCCTTCTTGCCAGCGGGGGCGCGTCCGGCCTCGGCGCGGGCGGCCTCCGCCTGGGCGGCGGCCGGATCGACCGGCGCCGGATCGGCGGCGCGGGGCGTCTTGGCACGCTGGGTCGCGGCGGTCTTCGCCTCGGCCTGGCGCGCGGCCTCGGCGGCCTGTTCCTCGGCGAGCGCGGCGGCGCGCTGCTCGCGGATCTCGGCCTCGCGGGCGGCGCGCTCGGCGGCGTCCTTCTCGGCGCGCAGCCGGGCGAGTTCGGCCTCGCGCGCGGCGGCGGCCTCCTTCTCCTTGCGCTGGCGCTCGGCCTCCTGGGCCTTGGCGGCCTCGACCGCCTTCAGCCGGCGATCGAACTCGGCCTGGCTCAGGTTCTGCGCGGCGGCGCCGCGCGGATTGGCGGCGGTCGCGGAGGCCGCGCCCGCCTTCGGAACGACGACGCGCTTGCGCTTGTGCTCCACGGTCACGGATTTTGTGCGTCCGTGGCTGAAGCTCTGACGGACATGGCTCGTCTCCGTGCCGCCCGAGGAACCCCCGCGCATGCCCAGAGTTTTGCCCTTGCCGTCGTTGTCCTTTAAATTCGTCATCCCGATCTAGCCTTTCCCGCGGGAGCCTTCCCCCGCCATACCGATGCGCGCATGGCCTCAGTCCGCCGTCGCGCCAACCTCGCTGTCCGTTCCAGCCGCGCCCGCTCCGGCGCCGGTCGCCCTGAACCCCGCGAGACGCGAGGCCTCAATCCTGATCCGCTCGCTCAAGCCCCCCTTGAGCACGGCGGCATGTATCACACTATCGCGCCCGAAAGCCAAACCCAATTCGTGCCCGGAAAGCCACGAAACAAGGCTTTCCGCACCCTCGGGCGGGCGCAGTTCAGACCGGCCGCGGGCGGAGCCGTCCGAGGCCTGGATCAGCAGCGCCGCCTGTCCCGAGACGAGAGCCGCCTTTACCTTCTCGAGCCCGGAGATGGCTTCCCCGGCCTTGCGCGCCAGCGCGATCAGATCGACCACGCGGCCCGCGAGCATCGCCTCGACATCCGCCACCAGTCCGGGCGGCGCCTTCACCGGACGATTCGCCGCCCGCGAGAACAGGCCCCGCTGGACGGCCCGCCCCAGAGCCTCCGCCTCGGCGGTGACCCAGAGGCCCCGGCCCGGCAGCTTTCCCGCCAGATCCGCGACCACCGTCTCGTCCGGACCGACCACGAAGCGGATCAGCCCCGCCTTCGGTCCGGTCTCCCGCGTGACGAGGCAGCGGCGCTCCGGCTCTTCCCGCGTCTTGCTCCCGCCTCCGCGCGTCATCGGCTCGGACCTCAGGCCCGCTCCTCCTCCGTGTCCTCGGCCGTGCCTTCGACCGCGTCCTCGGCGGGCGCCTCCTCCTCATCCTCTGCGGCGGCGGCCGCGAGCTCCTCGGCGCTGACCCAGCCGAGCAGAACGCGGGCGTTCATGACCAGCGTCTGGGCCTCCTCGAGGCTCATGTCGAACTTCTCGAGCAGCCCGGTGTCCTTGACCCGCTTGCCGTCGACGGTGGTATAGCCACCGGCCAACTCCCAGTCGGCGCAGGTGGCGAAGTCCTCAAGCGTCTTGATCCCGTCCTCGGCGAGCGCCTCGATCATCTGGGGCGTCAGGCCCTCGAAGTCAAACAGACTCTGCTCGACACCGAGTTCCCGGGCACGTTCGATAGCCTTGGCATTGATCTCATCGAGCGATTCGCGCGCCCGGGCCTGTAGTTCCTCGGCCGTGGACTGGTCGAAACCGTCGATGCTGAGCAATTCGTCGATGTCAACATAGGCGATTTCCTCGAGAGTTGCAAAACCCTCGGCGACGAGAAGATGCGCGACCATCTCGTCGACGTTCATCGTCTCCATGAAGAGCTGCGTGCGCTCGGCGAATTCGGCCTGGCGCCGCTCGCTTTCCTGCGCCTCGGTCAGGATGTCGATGTCGAAGCCGGTGAGCTGGCTCGCGAGCCGGACGTTCTGGCCGCGGCGGCCGATGGCGAGGCTCAACTGCTCGTCGGGCACCACGACCTCGATCCGCTCGCTGTCCTCGTCGAAGACGACCTTGGAGACCTCGGCCGGCTGGAGCGCGTTCACGAGGAAGGTCGCCGGGTCCTGGTTCCACGGGATGATGTCGATCTTCTCGCCCTGAAGCTCGCCCACGACGGCCTGGACCCGGCTGCCGCGCATGCCGACGCAGGCGCCGACCGGGTCGATGGAATTGTCATAGGAGATGACGCCCATCTTCGCGCGCGAGCCCGGGTCGCGGGCCACCGCCTTGATCTCGATGACGCCGTCATAGATCTCGGGCACTTCCATCTTGAAAAGCTCTGCGAGGAATTCCGGCGCGGTGCGGCTAAGGAAGATCTGCGGGCCGCGGGTCTCGAGCCGCACGTCGCGGATCAGCGCGCGCACGCGGTCGCCGTTGCGGAACGCCTCGCGCTGGATCAGCTGGTCGCGGCGCAGGATCGCCTCGCCCCGGCCGACATCGACGATGACATTGCCGTATTCGGTCCGCTTGACGAGGCCGTTTATGATCTCGCCGACGCGGTCCTTGAATTCCTCGTACTGCCGCTCGCGCTCCGCCTCGCGGACCTTCTGCATGATGACCTGTTTCGCCGACTGCGCGGCGATGCGGCCGAAATCCATCGGCGGCAGCGCATCGGTGATGTCGTCGCCGATCTCGGCGTCGGACTTGATCACCCGCGCGTCCGCGAGGCTGAGCTCGGTGAAATGGTTCTCCGGCTCCTCCACGACGGCGCGGTGGCGGGTCATGAAAAGCTCGCCCGACCTGCGGTCGATCTTGGCGCGGATGTCGTATTCGGCGCCGTAGCGCGAGCGCGCGGCCTTGCCGAGGCTGTCCTCCATCGCCTCGATCACCAGGATCGGATCGATCATCTTCTCGCGGGCGACCGCGTCGGCGATCTGCAGAAGCTCAAGGCGGTTGGCGGAGGTCACGCTCATCGTTTTTCCTCGTTCTTGTCGGTTGTCATGGCGGTCCCGGGACCCGCGGGCCCGTCTTCGCCAGTCTCATCCCCGGGCTCTTCGGTCCCGGCGTCGTCGGTCTCGGTGTCGTCGGTCTCGATCTCGTCGAAATCGGCGCTGTCCAGTTCCTCGCCGAAGCCCTGCGCCTTGCGGGCGGCCAGGCTCTCGGCGATCAGCTCGTCGGTCAGCACCAGCTTCGCATCGCTCAGCCAGTCGAATTCCAGCCCGATCACTCCCTCGGCGATCTCGATCAGGATCTCGTTCCCCTCGACACCGTGCAGCACGCCCTTGAAGCGGCGCCGGCCATCGATGAGTTCCGAGGTCTCGAGCTTCACCTCGTAATCGGCGTAGCGCTCGAAATCCTTCAGCCGCGTCAGCGGCCGATCGATGCCCGGGCTCGACACTTCGAGCACGTATTCGCCCGAGATCGGGTCCTCCACGTCGAGCACGGCGGAGACCGCGCGGCTGATCTTCGCGCAGTCGTCGACCTCAATCCAGCCCTCGGGCCGCTCGGCCATGATCTGCAGCGTCGCGCGCTTGCCGCTCATCAGGCGAATCCGCACGAGCTCGAACCCCAGACCCTCGATGGTCGGGGCGACGATATCGGCGAGCCGCCGGTCAATCGCGGCCTTTGCGACGAGATCGGCCAAGTTCCGGACTCCTTCGGGCGAGCACCGCGACGACGACGCCGGGCACAAAAAAACGGGCCAGCGGCCCGTGCGAATTTCCGGTGGAGGACCGTCCCCTAGGGCCGATCCGCCGCTGATGCCGCCCATATAGGCGCGGCATTCCGCCGATGCAAGCCTTTTCACCGCCGCCGGTGGCACGGCTTTTCATCACCGCCCCCCGGCGCCGGTCCGGCGGGTGCTTCCGCCGGTGCTACCGCGGGCTGCGCTTCGCGAGAATCCGCTGGAGCGTGCGCCGGTGCATGTTGAGCCGCCGCGCCGTTTCCGAGACGTTGCGGTCGCAAAGCTCGTAGATCCGCTGGATATGCTCCCAGCGCACCCGGTCGGCGGACATCGGATTCTCCGGCGGCTCCGGCCGGTCGGAGTCGTTGGACAGCAGGGCGTTCATCACGTCGTTCGCGTCGGCCGGCTTCGCGAGATAGTCGGTCGCGCCGATCTTCACCGCCGCGACCGCGGTCGCGATCGCGCCGTAGCCGGTCAGCACGACGATGCGGGAATCGGGACGCAACTCGCGGATCCGCTCCACGACGTCGAGCCCGTTGCCGTCCTCGAGCCGGAGATCCACGACCGCGTAGGCGGGCGGGGATTCCTCCGCCGCGACCCTGCCCTCGGCGGCGGTACTCACCGAGCGCACATCGAAGCCGCGCTTCTCCATCGCCCGCGCCAGGCTGCGCAGGAACAGTTCATCATCGTCGAGGATCAGGAGCGACCGGTCCGTCCCGATCTCGTCCCCGACGTCCCCGGTGGCCGGTCCGCATTCGCGAACCGGCGCTCCCGGGCGGGCGATCGGCTCGCCCGTGGTGGGAGTCATGATCGCCCCGCGAAGCATGAGACGGAGTCCGCGACCGCCTCGGGCGAAACGTCGGAGCCGTAGAATTCCAGGAATTCTCCCCCCGGCGCCATGAGGTAGGTGAAGGTCGAATGGTCCATGAGATAATCCTCCGGGTCTTCCCCAGCCTTACGATAATACACCTTGTAGTCGCGGGCGACGACCGCGATCTGCTCGGGCGTGCCGGTGAGGCCGATCAGGTCGGGATGAATCGACTGGGAGAACTCCTTCACGACCTCGGGCGTGTCGCGGTCCGGATCGATGGTGACGAAGACCTGGCCGACATCGACGCCGTTTTCCGCCAGTTCGTCCGCCGCCAGCGCATTGCGCAGGAGATCCGTCGGGCAGATGTCCGGGCAGAAGGCATAGCCGAAATAGACCAGCGTCGGACCGGTGATCGCCTCCTTGTCGGTTTCCGGCGCCCCTTCGCCGTTCACCAGTTCGAACGGACCGCCGATCGTGGCCGTCCCTCCGGCGACCTGCCCCCTGCGGCAATCGGCATAGGGATCGCCATCCTCGGCCGGGGCGAGCGCGAAGTAACCCATCGCGCCAAGGGCGACAATCGTCACGCCTCCGGCGATCATTGCGTACGCGCGAGTACGTTCGGATCTCATCGGCGTCCTCCTCGCGCGGTTTCTCGCACGCACAGAACGGGGCATCAAGATGTCACTGCTTGGACCGGGTCAATTTCGTTTGAGCCCGGCTGCGCGGACTGGTAATGCGCGGGCATGCAACACAGAGAACTGCCGCTCATCGCCGAGGATGCGCGCGGCTCCTGGCTCCGTGCCCGGACGCTGATCCTGCTGCGCTGGCTGGCGATCCTCGGACAGACCGCGGCCGTGCTCGGCGCCTGGGCGCTCGGGGTCGTCATCCCGCTGCAGTTCTGCGCCGCCGTCATCGCCGCCTCGGTGGTGCTGAACGGCCTCGCGATGCTCGCCACGACGCAGAACCAGCGGCTGACATCGCGCGAGGCGATCGTCACGCTGATGTTCGACATCGGTCAGATCGGCGCGCTGCTCGTCCTGACCGGCGGGCTCGCCAATCCCTTCGCACTCATGATCATCGCGCCGGTCATGATCAGCGCCTCGGTCCTTTCGCTGGAAGCCACGCTGATGATCTCGCTCGCGGCGGTCGTGGTGACGACCCTGCTCGCGCTCGCCGCCCTGCCGCTCCGGCTGCATTCCGGGCTCTATCTGTCGGCGCCGCCGCTTCTGGTGCTCGGCAGCTGGATCTCGCTGGTCATCGGCATCCTGTTCTTCGCCTTCTACGCCCGGCAGGTCAGCGACGAGACCTTCCGGATGAGCCAGGCGCTCGCCGCCACCCAGGCCGCGCTGGGACGCGAGCAGGAGCTGACCACCCTGACCGGCGTGGTCGCGGCCGCCGCCCACGAGCTCGGCACCCCGCTCGCGACGATCAAGCTGCTCTCGACCGAACTCGCCGAGGATCTGACCGAGCCCGGCCAGCGCGAGGACGCGCTGCTGATCCGGGCGCAGGCCGACCGCTGCGCCCAGATCCTGCGCTCGATGGGGCCGCGCGGTTACGCCGATACGATGGTGAGCTACGCGCCGATCTCGACCGTCGTCGAGGAAGCGGCCGCCCCGCATTCGAGCCGGGGCATCCGGATCATCACCCGCGTCCAGGGCGGCCTGCCGGAGGAGAGCGCGCGATCGCAGCCGGAAATCGCGCGGCAGCCGGAGATCATCCAGGGGCTGCGGAACCTCGTCCAGAACGCGGTGGATTTCGCGAAGACGACGGTCTGGATCGACATCGACTGGACGCCGGGCATGATCGCGATCGAGATCGGCGATGACGGGCCCGGTTACCCGTCCGAGGTGCTGAGCCGCATCGGCATTCCCTTCGTCCGCAGCCGCGCGGGCACGCAGAGCCAGCGCCCCGGCTACGAGGGGATGGGGCTCGGGCTCTTCATCGCCAAGACCCTGCTCGAACGCTCCGGCGCGCGGTTGAGCTTCGCCAATGCCGTGCCGCGCAAGGGCGAGCGCGGGAACGAGCCGCCGGAGTTCGGGCGGCCGACCGGCGCCATCGTGATGGCCGTCTGGCCGCCCGCGGAGGTGACCCGACCGCCGGGCGCATCGGGATCGGGCGCCTCGGCCTCGGACACGCCCCCGAGGGACGTTCCGGGGCTCAGGTTCCCTTAGTTAAGGCTTCCTTAAGCGTTCCGCGATCCCCTGACCGCCCGCCGATCAGCCGGACCGCGCCATGGATCTCCTGCCCTTCCTGCCCGACGAATGGGTTCCGCTCATCGAGCGGGCGAGCCTCGAGGACCTGCCGACCGTGGCGCTCGCGGCACTGCTGAGCGCGCTGGCGACACTGATCCTTCTGGTCCTGTTTCATCCCGGCGAAATCGCCTCGGGCCTCGTCGTCCCCCGGTTTGTCAGGTGGGACAGGCGGGTGACATCGGCCGACTGCGAATTCCTGGTGCGAGGCTCGACGGCGCGGCCGCTCACCGAATCCGCCCGCGCGCTGCTCCAGGCGGTCGATCCGAAATCGGGGCGGCTCTCGGCGCTGGTCGCGCATCTGGAGCGGGACTGCCCCGGGTTCAAGACTGATCTGGAGGAGCTCGTCCTCTATGGCACCGCCTTCCGCCGCCATTGCCAGCGCCGGGACGGCGGCGCTTTCGAGCTCTCCGGCTGGCCGAGCGGCGACGCGGCGCATGTCGCGATCCGGCCGGCGAGCGAGGACGCCCGGGCGCTCAGCGGCGCGCAGGGCGCGCTGGCGCGAGCGGAGACCGAGGCGCGGCTCCTGCGCGGCCTGATCGACAGCGCCCCGCTGCTCGCCTGGTCGCTTGGCGCCGATGGGCAGGTCGAGTGGTCGAACCAGCCCTATCGCGACCGTTTCGGCAAGCCCGAGGTGGCGAACGGAGAACCCCGCAGCCCGAGCGCCTTCGCGGAGGTGGCCGAGCAGGTCCCCCTCACCGCGCGGGGCGAGTTCAGCCGCCGCCGGGTCTCGCTCGCCGGCACCGGCGGCGAGCCCGAATGGTACGAGGTTTCCGAAGTGGTTCATTCGGAAGGCGGCGGCATCGGATTCGCTCTGGCCTCGGACGATCTCGTCAAGGCGGAACTGGCGCTGCGCCGCTTCGTCGAGACGCTGACCGAGACCTTCGCGCATCTGCCGATCGGCCTCGCCGTCTTCGACAAGAACCGGCGTCTCGGCCTGTTCAACCCCGCGCTGACCGATCTCGTGAAGATCGACGCGGTCTGGCTCGCCGCCCGACCCTCGCTGCGCGATTTCCTCGAACGGCTGCGCGAGACGCGACAGATGCCGGACATGAAGGATTTCACCTCCTGGCGGCGGAAGATCGGCGAACTGGAGGAAGGAGCGCGCGAGGGCACCTACGAGGAGAACTGGGTGCTGCCCTCCGGGAAGATCTTCCGCGTGACCGGACGGCCGCATCCGCAGGGCGCCGTGGCCTTCCTCTTCGAGAACATCTCGACCACGATCCAGCTCGAACGCCGTTACCGTTCAGAGCTCGAACTGAGCCAGGCGGCGCTCGACCGGGTTTCGGAGGCGGTGGCGGTCTTCGATGCCTCGGGCGGGCTCGTCTTCGTCAACGCCGCGTTCCGCACGCTCTGGCACGCCGGCGAGGTCGAGCAGGCACCCGGACGGGCCCGCGGTCTGGCGCAAGGCCTGGCCCAGGGACTGGCCCAAGGTCTGGCCCGGGGCCTCGCCGTCGCCGAGGTCACCGCGCGCTGCGCCGAACAGGGGGCGCCGAGCACCGTCTGGACCAGGATCGCCGACTTCGCCACCGGCGCGGCGGCCCGCGCCTCCTTCAGCGACCGCGTGACGCTTCTCGACGGCCGTGAGCTCGACGTTCTCGTGGCACCGATGCCCAACGCCGCCTCGCTGGTGAGCTTCCGCGACCTGAGCGCCGAGCGGCGGCGCCTTGGCCTGCCTCGCGACGAGACCGCGCTGGTCGGCGAACTCGCCTTCGAACAGCTGCGCGTCCCGGCCGAGGAGGCGGCGCGCGAACTCGCCGCGGCGATCCCCGCCGTGCCGAGCGAGACCGCCGTCGAAGCCCTGCGCGCCGCGGCGCGCAATCTTCGCGAGGGGCTGGCGAAGGCGGACGCGCTCGGCTCGCTGGGGTCGCTGCGGCAGAACGACGGCGCCGGTCCGCTCCCGCTGCTCGCGCGCGCGCTCGAGAACCGGGGGCTCACGCTCGCCGTGACCGGGGAGCAGACGCCCTGGCCCTATGAGCGCGGCCGTTTCGCGCTGGCGCTCGGGCTCGCCGCGGCGGATCTCGCCATCCCCGGCGCCAGGGTCTCGCTCGGCCTCGTGCCCGAGGGACTGCGCGCCGAGGTCGAGACCACCGGCCAGGAGAACGAGGGCGTCGCCCGCGGCATCGCCCGGCGTATGGCGGAGCGGGCGGGCGGCCAGCTCATCGTCGCGCGGGAGGACGGGCGCGCGACGCTGATCCTGCGCCTGCCCGAAGCGCCGGCCCGGAGCGAGGCACCGCCGCCGGCCCGCCAGGCGGCGAGCGCCTGACCGGTGGGACGGCCGAGCGGGACCGGCGCGTGGGGCCGATGGGCGTGAGCGGCGCCCGCGCCCTTGCGCTGGCCGGTCGGGGCGGTAGAAGAGCCGGATTCGCAATCCCGCCAATGGCCAATGGATAGGTTTCTTGCAGCGCATCCTCGACCTGCCCGCCCCGGAAGACACCGAGGCCCTGGCGCGCGCCATCGCCCCCGGCCTCGGCGCGGGCGATCTCGTCGCGCTCTCCGGCGGGCTAGGCGCGGGCAAGAGCCTTTTCGCGCGAGCGCTGATCGCGCGCCGGCTGGCCGCGCTCGGCAGGTCGGAGGACATCCCCTCGCCGAGTTTCACGCTGGTCCAGACCTACGATCTCGGCGCGGTGGAACTCTGGCATGCCGACCTCTACCGCCTGGGCACGATCGACGAGATCGCCGAACTCGGGCTCGAAGACGCGTTCGGGTCGGCGATCTGCCTCGTCGAATGGGCCGAAAGGCTCGGACCCGCCCTGCCCTCGCGCCGGATCGGTCTCACGCTCGATTTCGTGGCGGATGGCGACGGGCGGCGCGCGACGCTGACCGCGGCCGGCGGCGGATGGGACTGGCTCGCGGGCACGCTCGCGGAAATGGAGCGGGCATGAGCCGGAACCGGGCGATCGGAGCCTTTCTGGAAACCGCGGGATGGGGCGCCGCGGAGCGCCGTCCGCTCGCGGGCGACGCCTCGGCGCGACGCTACGAGCGGCTGGCGCTCGGCCAGCGCCGGGCGATCCTGATGGATGTGCCGCCCGAAAGCGGGCTCGACACCACACCCTTCCTCGCCGTCGCGGGCTGGCTGCGCCGGGGCGGCCTCTCGGCCCCCGAGGTTTTCGCGGCCGCGCCGGTTCAAGGTCTCGCGCTGCTCGAGGATTTCGGCGATGACCTCTTCGCAACCCTCTGCCTCCGGGACCCCGGCCTTGAACCGACGCTCTACGACGCGGCGATCGATACGCTCGCCCGGATGCAGGAGCTGAGCTGGGACGAGCCTGCCCCGGACAAGCCGGCCCAGATTGGCGCCCCCGGCTGGACGGCGCCCGCCTATGACATGGCCGTGCTGATGCGCGAGGCGCGGCTGATGACCGAATGGTACCTGCCGGCCGTTACCGGCGCCGCCGTCCCGCCAGACCTCGAAGCCGAGTACGAGGCGCTCGCCGAGGCCGCCTTCGCGAGCGTTCCGCGTGATCCGTCCGTGCCGATCTATCGCGACTATCACGCCGAGAACCTCGTCTGGCTGCCGGAGCGGCCGGATCTGGCCCGGGTCGGGCTCCTCGATTTCCAGGACATGCTGATCGGCCACCCGGCCTATGATTTCGTGTCGCTGGTCCGGGACGCGCGCCGCGACATCGCACCCGGCCTCGCCGCGCGGGCGCGCGCCCGCTACCTCGCGCGGACCGGGCGGGAGCCCGAGAGCTTCGACGCCGCCGCGCATATCCTCTCGGCGCAGCGCAACCTCAAGATCCTCGGCCTTTTCGCGCGCCTCCGCCGCCGCGACGGCAAGGCGCGCTATCTCGACTACCTGCCCCGGGTCTGGGGCTATCTCGAAGGCGATCTCACCCATCCCGAGCTTGGACCCCTGCGCCGCTTCATCACCCGCCACGTGCCCGCCCCGACGGCGGAGGCGCTGGCCCGGATCGACGGGATCGCGGCGTGAGGCCCGAGGCGGCGATGATCTTCGCGGCCGGGCACGGCACACGCATGGGCGCGCTCACGCGCGACCGGCCGAAGGCGCTGATCGAGGTGGCGGGGAAGACGTTGCTCGCCCATGCGCTGCGGCTGACGCGGGAGGCGGGTGTCGCGCGAACGGTGGTCAACATCCATGCCCATGCCGGGCAGATGCGAGCCTGGCTCGCGGCGGAGGCGCCGGAGGTGATCGTCTCCGAGGAGCCGGCGCTGCTCGAAACCGGTGGCGGCCTCCGCGCGGCGATCCACCTGCTTGGGCCGGGGCCGGTCTTCACGCTGAACGCCGACATGATCTGGACCGGGCCGAACCCGCTCGAAACCCTCGCGCGCGACTGGGAGCCCGCGCGGATGGAGGCGCTCCTCTCGCTCCTGCCGCGCGAGGCCGGCGTCGGTCACACCGGGCCGGGTGATTTCTTCCTCGGCGCGGACGGGCGGCTCACCCGGCGCGGCGCGGCGGCGACCGCGCCCTACATCTATCCCGGAGCGCAGATCATCGACCCGCGCCGCCTCGGAGAGATCGCCGACGACATCTTCTCGCTCAACCGCGTCTGGGACCCGATGCTCGCCGCCGGGCGCGCCTTCGGCTCCGTCCATCACGGCGGCTGGGCCGATGTCGGCCGCCCCGAAGGCATCGCGCTCGCCGAAGCCGAGCTCCGCCGATGAGCGCGTTCTTCCCCCCGAGCGACGGTCCCCGGATCTTCTACCTGCCCCCCGGCGTCGATTTCGCCCGCGCGGTGGTCGCGGGCCTCGACACGCGCCTCGCCGGGCAGCCGCCCGAGACCTCGGCGCGGATCGAGCTCTGGGTGAACACGCAGCGGATGCGCCGCGCTCTGCACGCCGAACTCGCGCGAGGGCCGGCGCGTCTCCTGCCGCGAATTCGCGTGGTTACGGAGCTTGGCGCCGATCCGCTCGGGCCGGTGGAGCCGGCGCCCGCGGTCTCGCCACTGCGCCGGAAGCTCGAACTCGCACGGCTGGTCTCGGCGCTCATCGCCGCCGAGCCGGGGCTCGCGTCGGAGACGGCGGCCTATGATCTCGCCGACAGCCTCGCCGATCTCTTCGACGAGATGCGCGGCGAAGGCGTTCCGCCCGAGGCGCTCGCGGCGATCGATCCGGCGGAGCACGCGGCGCACTGGCAGCGGAGCCTCGCCTTCCTGACGCTCCTGACCGATTACGAGACCGCGAGCGGCGACATTGGCGGCCAGGGAAGGCTGCGCGCCGCCGCCGAGGCCTGGGCCGCCGAATGGCGGCTGGCGCCCCCGGCGCATCCGGTGATCGTCGCGGGCTCGACAGGCTCGCGCGGCGCGACGCGGCGGTTCATGAGCCATGTGGCGCGGCTGCCGCAGGGGGCGCTGATCCTGCCCGGGCTCGACGCCGCGCTGCCCGCCGAGGTCTGGGACCGGCTCGACGCCGCCGAGGAGGGCGCGGCCGATCATCCGCAGCACGGCTTCCGCCGGCTCGCATCCGAGATCGGCTTCGACCCCGCCGCCTGCGCGGTCTGGGCGGAAGTCCCGCCCCCCGCGCCGGAACGCGACGCGCTGGTCTCCCTCGCACTTCGGCCCGCGCCGGTGACCGACCAGTGGCGAAGCGAGGGCGCGGCGCTCCGGCCCGGCCTCGCAGCCGCCCTCGCGGATCTCACCTGGATCGAGGCCCCGGACCCGCGCGGCGAGGCGCTCGCCATCGCGCTGGCGCTGCGCGAGGCGGCGGAGACCGGCACGCGGGCGGCGCTCATCACCCCCGACCGGACACTGGCGCGGCGGGTGACGGCGGAACTCGACCGCTGGAGCCTGATCCCGGACGACAGCGCCGGCCGGCCGCTCGCGCTCACCCCGCCGGGGGTGTTCCTGCGCCGGATCGCCGGGCGGATGGGCGAGCGGCCGACGCCCGAGGCGCTGCTCGCGCTGCTGAAGCACCCGCTCACCAACAGCGCGCCCGGCGCCCGCGGACGGCACATGGAACTGACCGCGCGGCTCGAAGCGCGGGTGCTGCGTGGCGGCGCGCCCTGGCTCGACTGGGCGGAGCTTCGGGCCTGGGGCGCGAAACAGGAAGCCGAGGACTGGATCGCATGGCTCGCGACCGCGCTGGAGGAGGCGCCGTCCGGCGATGCCCTGCCGCTTGCCGAGCGGGTAAGCTGGCACGTCGCGGCCGCCGAGCTTCTGGCCGGCGGGCCGGAACGGGCGGCGGGTCACCGGCTCTGGGAGCGGGGCGCCGGTGCACGCGCCCGCGACATGATGGAAAGGCTCGCGACCGACGCGGACGCGGGCGGGCCGGTCACGCCGGTCGAATACGACGCCCTGCTGCGCTCGCTGATGGCCTCCGTGGACGTGCCGGAGGAAGCGGTCGTCACCCATCCGGGCATCGCGATCTGGGGCACGCTCGAAGCGCGGGTGCAGAGCGCCGGGCTGGTGATCCTCGGCGGGCTGAACGAGGGGATCTGGCCGAGCCTGCCGGGCGCCGATCCCTGGCTCAACCGCGCGATGCGGGCCCAGCTGGGGTTGCCGAGCCCGGAGCGGCGGATCGGCCTCGCGGCGCATGACTTCCAGCAGGCGATGGGCGCGGGCCGCGTGATCGTCTCCCGCGCGCTCCGCGACGCCGACGCGCCGACCGTCGCCGCGCGCTGGCTGATGCGGCTCGAAAACCTGCTGCGCGGCCTGCCGCCGGAGGGAGAGGCGGCGCTCAATGGCGCCAAGCGGCGCGGCGCCGAACTTCTGGCGAGGGGAACACGGCTCTCGCGGCCGGATTGGCGGGAAGAGCCGGCGCGCCGTCCCGCGCCGCAGCTGACGCCGGAGCACTTCCCGGCGGAGCTTTCGGTCACGCAGATCGAGACACTGGCGCGCGATCCCTACGCGATCTACGCGCGCAAGGTGCTGGACCTGCGCCCGCTCCGACCGCCCGGCCGGCGGCCCGACGCGCTCGCTCGCGGCACGGCGCTGCACGACGTGATCGAGCATTTCATCGTCGCGACGCGTGACGCGCTGCCCGCCCATGCGCGGGACGAATTGATGCATCACGCCGAGGCGCGGCTGGCCGAGGAGGCGCCCTGGCCCGCGGTGCGCGCGATCTGGCTCGCCCGGCTCGCCCGCCACGCCGACTGGTTCGTCGCCGGCGAGGCGGAACGGCGGCTCCGGGCCGAACCGCTGGCGCACGAGATCAAGGGGGGCCGCGCGATCGACGGGCTGCCCCGACCGTTCCGGGTCACCGCCAAGGCCGACCGGATCGACCGCGCCCCGGAGGGCTATGCGCTCTACGACTACAAGTCCGGCGGTCTGCCGAGCGACAAGACGCACCTGCAGCTGCCGCTCGAAGCGGCGATCGTGGAGGCGGGCGGTTTCGCGGGCCTGCCCGCGGCCCCGGCCTGGCATCTCGAGCTGATCAGCATCGGCCAGGGAAAGTCGCGGCCGATCCCCGATGTGGCGGAGCGCGTCGCGGAAGTCTGGGACAAGCTCGCGGCGCTCATCGCGCGCTATCAGGCCGGCGAGGTCGGCTTCACCGCGCGGCTGCGCCCGGCGCAGCTGGTCTACACGAACGACTACGACCATCTGGCGCGCCACGGCGAATGGGCGGATGGCGAGGAACCGGAGGGCGGGGCGTGACCGAGCACAGGCCGATCGGACAACCATCCGGCGCCGACCCGCGCGCGCCGGATCCGCCGACGCCCGCGACGAAGGCGCAGTGGCGGGCGGCGGCGCCGGATGCGTCGAGCTGGGTTTCCGCGAACGCCGGCTCCGGCAAGACGCGCGTGCTGACCGACCGGGTCGCGCGGCTGCTTCTCGCCGGCACCGACCCCCGGCGCATCCTCTGCCTGACCTACACCACGGCCGCGGCGGCGGAGATGCAGAACCGGCTCTTCGCGACGCTGGGCAAATGGGCGATGCTCGACGACGCGGACCTGCGCGCCGAACTCCTGAGGCTCGGCGAGGACGGGCCGCCGCTGACGCCGGAAAAGCTCAACGAGGCCCGCCGCCTCTTCGCCCGCGGTCTCGAGACTCCGGGCGGGCTCAAGATCCAGACGATCCACGCCTTCTGCGACGCGCTGCTGCGGCGGTTTCCGCTGGAGGCGGGCGTGTCGCCGGGCTTCCAGATGCTCGACGACCGCGCGGCGCGCGCACTTCGGGAGGACGTGCTCAACGCTCTCGCGCTCACCGATCCGGCGGCCGTCGAGGGGATGGCGACCTGGCTCTCGGGCGACGATCCCGATCCCTTGATGCTCGAAATCGCGCAGAATCGCGAAGCGTTCGGCACGGCCTTCGATCGGGTGGAACGCGCCCGTGAACTCGGCGCCGACGAGGGAACGACGGTGGAGGCCATCCGGGCCGAGGTGCTGAGCGAGCAATCGGCGAGTTGTGTCCGGGCCTGGCTTCCGATCCTGGCCGAGCGGGACAAGACCGACGGCAAGCTCGGCGTGGCACTCGCGGCGGCGCTGGGCGAGGTCGAGGCCGACGCCTGCCTCGCAGCGCTCGAAGACTGCCTGCTCACCAGGAGCGGCGCGACCCCCTTCACGGCCAAGGCCGGAAAGATCCCGACCAAGGCCGTCCGGGAGGCGCATCCGGCGCTCTCGAACGCGCTCGACCATCTGGCGCGCAAGGTCGAGGCCGCGCGGCCGCGGCGGCTGGCGCTCCTCGCGCTGGCGAGGGCCGAGGCGCTGCACCGGTTCGCCCGCGCCTTCCTTTCAAGCTACGAGGCGCGGAAGCGCGCGCGCGGCCTGCTCGACTTCGACGACCTGATCGACCGCGCGCGCGATCTGCTCTCGCGCCGGGAGACCGCCGCCTGGGTGCTCTGGCGGCTCGACGGCGGTCTCGACCATATTCTCGTGGACGAGGCGCAGGACACCAGCCCCAGGCAATGGCAGGTCATCAAGGCGATCTCGGACGAGTTCTTCGCGGGGCTGTCGGGCCGCGACATCCGGCGGACGATCTTCGTCGTCGGCGACGAGAAACAGTCGATCTACAGCTTCCAGGGCGCCGATCCCGCCATCTTCGGCGAGATGCGCCAGAGCTACGACGGATTGCTCGCCGGGCTGGGGCGCGAACTCCAGCACTGCGACCTGCTCTATTCCTTCCGCTCCGCGCCGCCGGTGCTCCGGCTCGTGGACGCGGTCTTCGCCGGATCGGACGGGACGGGGCCGGAAAAGGCGGCGTCGGAAAAAGCGGGGCCGGAAAACACGGGCCTCGCCCGATCCGAACACCTCGCCTTCCGGGCGGAAATGCCGGGCCGGGTGGAACTCTGGCCCTTCCTGCCGAAGCCGGAGAAGGTGCCCGATCCGCCCTGGGAGATCCCGGAGGCGGCGGCGGTCCCCGACGATCCCATCGCCAGGCTGGCGCGCGATGTCGCGGAACGGGTCCGGGGCTGGCTCGACGCGGGAACCCCGCTCCCCGGCAAGGGCCGGGCGATCCGCCCGGGCGATGTGCTGATTCTGGTGCAGCGCCGCGCGGAACTCTTCCATGCCATCATCCACGCCCTGAAGATCGCCCGGGTGCCGGTCGCGGGCGCCGATGTGCTGAAGCTCGAAGGCGAACTGGCGGTCAAGGATCTGCTGGCCGTGCTGCGGATCGCCGCCACGCCGGGGGACGACCTCTCGCTCGCCGCGCTGCTGCGCGGGCCGCTCGGCGGCATGAGCGAAGAGGCGCTCTTCGACCTCGCCCATGGCCGGAAGGGCACGCTCTGGGCCGCGCTCCGGGCCCGGGCGGCGGAGTGGCCTGAGGTCCGCGCGCTGATCGACGACATTCGCGGCCTCGCGGATTATGCCCGGCCGTTCGAACTTCTGGAGCGCATCCTGATCCGCCATGATGGACGGCGCCGCCTGATCGCCCGGCTCGGGCAGGAGGCGGAGGATGCCATCGACGCGCTGCTCGATCAGGCGCTCGCCTATGAGACGAGCGAGGCGCCGAGCCTGACCGGTTTTCTCTGCTGGATCGACCGGGAGGAGATGACCGTCAAGCGCCGGCTCGAGGATTCCGCCGATCAGGCGCGGGTGATGACGGTGCATGGCGCCAAGGGCCTCGAAGCGCCGATCGTCATCCTGCCCGAGACGGCGCCCCGGCGCGAGATCGGCACCCCGCCGCAGCTGCTCCGGCTCGACACCGGCCTCACCGCCTGGCGGACGCGCGCCGAGCTCGCGGCGCCCTCGCTCGCGGCCGCGGATGCGAGGCGCCGCGGTCGCGCGGAAGCCGAGAACCTGCGCCTCCTCTACGTCGCGCTGACCCGGGCGCAGTCCTGGCTCATCGTCGCGGGCGCCGGCGCCGCGCCGAAGCCGGGAGACGGAAGCTGGTACGGCCTCGTCGAGACGGCGCTCCGCGCGCTCGGCGCGGAGGAGACGGAGGCGGGGCTCGTCCTGTCCGAGCGTTGGGAGATGGACGGTCCGGTCCGGGAGACGGAGGCGCCCCCGCCCCCGCCCCCCCTGCCCGACTGGGCGAGCCGTCCCGCCACGGTCCCCGCGGAGGCGGAAGCGGCGGTTCTCACGCCCTCGCATCTCGGCGGTCTCCACGCACTGCCCTTCGAGCGAGATGCCTTCGCCGAGGAGGGCGATCCGCTCGCGCGCGGCGAGGCGGCGCATCTCCTGCTCGAGCGGCTGCGCGGACGGAACCGTGCCGAATGGCCGGGGCTCGCGGCGCTGCTCTTGCCCGACCGGACGGACCTGCCGGCTCTGATCGCGGAAGCCGAGAGCGTCCTGACCGCGCCCGAGCTCGATTTCCTCTTCGCGCCCGAAACGCTGGCCGAGGCCGAGATCACCGCACCGATGCCCGACGCGCGCGAGCGGCGGCTGCTCGGCCGGATCGACCGCCTCGTCATCGGGCCGGAGCGCGTTCTCGCGGTCGATTTCAAGAGCAATCGCGGCGTGCCGGCGGTGCCCGAGGAGGTGCCGGAGGGCATCCTGCGCCAGATGGGCGCCTACGCCGCCGCCCTCGCGCTGATCTGGCCCGACCGGCGCGTCGAGACGGCGGTGCTCTGGACCCGGACGGCCCGGCTCATGCCCTTGCCTCCGGGACTGACGGCGGCCGCGCTCGCCCGGGCGCTCGCGGAAAGCTGAGCCAGGGCGGGCCGAAAGCGGTGGTTCCCTTGACCGGCTGGGGGTCGCTTCATAGGTTAGCAGCAAGTCAAAATCGAGGAGCCGAACAATGGCGACGGTCAAGGTGACGGACAGCAACTTTCAGGACGAAGTTCTCTCGTCCGAAGTGCCTGTCCTGGTGGACTTCTGGGCGGAATGGTGCGGCCCCTGCCGCATGATCGGCCCGGCGCTCGAAGAGCTTGCCACCGAATACGAGGGCAAGATCAAGGTTGCGAAGGTGAACGTGGACGAGAACCCGGACCTGCCCGCGAAATTCGGCGTCCGCGGCATCCCCGCGCTCTTCATGTTCAAGGGCGGCGAGGTGATCTCGAACCGCACCGGCGCCGCGCCGAAGGCGAGCCTGAAGGGCTGGATCGACGAGTCGGTCTGACGCGGACCACGATCCGGGGCGCGGCGCGCAGGTCAACTTCGCGCAGTCCCGGATCGAATTCGCCGATGAGCCGGCGCGGCGTGCATCGTCTGGCTCTTCGGATGGTGCTCGGGCACAGCCGTTGGCTGTCGGGTTACGCGCCACGCGGGAACTCCACACAATGATGCGTTGCCGTGTCGACGCCTTCGCCACCATGGGCGGGTCGCCATCGGAGTTGCTCCACGGCCAGATGAGGTCGGCGATGACCGGCGAAGGTGAGCCATTGAGGCCTCTCGATTGCGAGGGCGAGGCCGGCCTGCTCTCTCGCACCCAAGCGGGTTGATCCGGTCGTCGGGACGGTAAGCCAGCGCTCACCCCGCACCCGGTTCGCGTAGGTGCCGACGAGGAAGTCGAGATGCGCCGCGCCACAGGCAGCGTAGGCTCGGCGATCGGCGGTGACGCCGCCTCCGGCAGCGGATGCAGGCCCCCCCCCCGCGCGTCGCGCGGACCCTCATCGTCGGCGAACTGGTCGAGCAGCATCGCGAGGCGCGACTTCCGGGGAAGGCGTTGGGCGGGGGACATGCGCGGTGCCGTATCCAAGGCCGCTGCATCTATTTGGAGAAAGGCTCGCCTGTCCCATCACGCGAATGCGGGGCCACCGAGGGGATGCCGCTTGCGTTCCTCCCGGAGCTCGGCGCAGGTTCGGGATCGGACACGCGGATACCGGCGACGCCCCTCGGCGGGAGAGGACAGGATGCGGCCCACATCGCTGCGCGGCCCGGCGTTCGAGGCCTTCGTCGCGCCGGCGCGGCGGCGGCCCGCGCTCTGGCGGCTCATGTGTGGCGCGATCATGGCAGCGGCGATCTGGGTCGGCACCGTCGCGATCTTCCTGAACGTGGCTCTATCCCGGGGGCTCGGGCCCGAAGACCCGGGCCTGCTGATCGCCTATCTCGCTGCCTTCGTCGGTCTCGCGGCCGGCACGATCCTGGCGGCGCGCTTGTTTGGCGGCCGCGGCCCGGGCACGCTCGTCGGACCGGGCGGCTTCCGCGCGCGTGCTTTCGGCGCCGGGGTGCTCTTCGTCCTGGGACTCGGACTCTTCGGGGCTCTGGCGGGCGGTCTGCTCGACGATCCGCTGTCGCGCCAGCTTGACTTCGGTCCCTGGCTCCGCCTGTTGCCTTTCGTGCTCGCGGCCCTGCTGATCCAGACCTCGGCGGAGGAACTCGCCTTCCGGGGATTCCTCACGCAAGGCGTCGCCGCCCGGTTCCCCGCCCCCGCCGTCTGGCTCGGCATCCCGGCCCTCCTCTTCGGCGCGCTGCACTGGGATTCGGTGACCTACGGGCCGAATGCCGTACTTGTCGCCGCGCACTCCGCGCTGGTCGGGCTGATCCTCGCGGACGTAACTGCCCGGCAGGGCAATCTGTCACTCGCGATGGGCATGCATTTCGCGAACAACGCGGTGGCGCTGCTTCTCGTCGCGGCCCCGGGACCGCTCAGCGGGCTGGCGCTCTATACGTCATCGACCGGACCCGACGAGCCGGTCGCGTTCCGCCAGCTGCTGCTCCTCGGACTCGGCACGACCCTGGCCGGCTATGCGCTCTGGCTCGCCTGGAACCGGCGCCGGCGCGGCTGACTTCGCTTCGAGATAGCCGAAATGCGTCAAAACCTCGGCGCAGCGCGAATCGATCTCGGCGCGCGCCCGCGGATCGAGCCGCGCCAGCGAGGTCTCATTCGCATCGAGCCGCATGTGCTGCGCCATTTCGGAGAAGCGGTAGCAGCGCTCGATCTTGTTGATACCGACGATCCGGTCCTCTTCCACTACGCGGTGCTTGTCCTGAAGCAGCACGCCCTCGGTCCGTTTCGGGTCGAGGCCGGCGAATTCGTACATCTCGACGCTGACCTTCCAGGGCTCGGCCATCAGATCCTCGAACCTCCAGGTCCGGAGCGGCAGGCCGGCGGCCTCGTAGTCGATGAGCCAGCGGCCGAACTGGTTGTAGAGCGCGGTTGCCTGCTCAAGAGCGGCGCGCCGTGCCATCTGGCCCTCGCAGACGCCGCGGCCGTCGCGGATGATGCCGATCAGCCGCGCGTCCGGATAGAGTTCCATGAGATCCGGCACGAGGCCGACGTTGTAGTTCATGACCTTGACGACCATCCGGTCGGGCGGCAGGTCGTCGGTGTAGAACCCCTCCTCCCGGAGCACGGACTTGTACCGCGCGACGGTGCCGCGATTGACACGCGAGGAGTCCCGCAGTCCCGCGCGCAGGGCCCTGCCTGCGATCCCGCGGAGCGGCCGCTCGCGCCTCGGCGGCGCGTCCAGGTTCAGCACGTCGCCCCGGGTCAGCCAGATCGGCGCGTAGCGGAGCAGCTGGCGCGCGAGGGTCAGCGGATTCTTCCTGAACTTGCGCGGCCGGAACGGTTCATGGAACTCGCCCTGCGGCCAGTAGGTGGCCGGGTGAGACCGAAAGATGTTGAGCGGTTGATTCGTCCCGCCCCGCTGCAGCCCCAGGATGAAGACAGGTCCGGCGCCACTCACTCACCGATCTCCTCGTCAAGCATGAAATACTTGCCGCACTCTGGACGATGGGCCGGGGGCGCGTCAATGTTGTTTCATTGATTGGGTAAATCTTCAGGTACCGCGATACAATTCGGTCAGAACATGGAAATACAACTGGAAACCATTTTGGTCCATCGACGAAGATCGTGGGCAACCCGGTGTCGAGAGGCCGTAGCTCCGCTTCCTTTTGTCACATCATACTGGACAGTGCGCCGGCACGGAAGCGTCTCCGGGTCGAAAGCCGAAATTTATCAATGCGCTACCCGATGCGTCGGCACGCCGGACTCGGCGACGATTGCAATCGCGCCCCGCCGAGAATATCTAGGCCCGGGATCGACGAGGGAGGATCTGGTCGCGCCATGAGCTGGATATCCAACTATGTCCGCCCGAAGATCAACTCGCTCTTCGCCCGGCGCGAGGTTCCCGAGAACCTCTGGGTGAAATGCGACGGCTGCGGAACCATGCTGTTCCATCGCGAACTCGGCGACAATCTGAACGTCTGCCCGAACTGCGGCTATCACATGGCGATCAGCCCCCGGGAGCGGTTCCGGGATCTGTTCGACGGTGGCGTCTTCGTGGAGATCAGCGTCCCGAAGCCCATCGCCGATCCACTGGCCTTCAAGGATCAGAAGAAATACCCCGACCGGCTGCGCGAGGCGCGCAAGAAGACCGGCGAGGAAGACGCGATGCTCGTCGCCGAGGGTGAGATCGGCCGGCTGAAGACGGTCTGCGTCGGGCAGGATTTCGCCTTCATGGGCGGATCGATGGGCATGTATGTCGGGAATGCGATCATCGCCGGCGCCGAGCGGGCGGTGAAGCGCAAATGTCCGATGGTGCTCTTCGCCGCCGCGGGCGGCGCGCGGATGCAGGAAGGTATCCTGAGCCTCATGCAGATGCCGCGCGCGACCGTCGCGGCGCAGATGCTGAAGGAGGCCGGGCTGCCCTATATCGTCGTGCTGACCGATCCGACAACGGGCGGCGTCACGGCGAGCTATGCGATGCTCGGCGATGTGCAGATCGCGGAACCCGGCGCGCTCATCTGTTTCGCGGGCCCGCGGGTGATCGAACAGACGATCCGCGAGACGCTGCCCGAGGGATTCCAGCGGTCGGAATACCTGCTCGATCACGGGATGCTCGACATGGTGGTCCGGCGCGCCGACATGCGCGGCGTTCTGACGCGGCTCTTGCGCCTTCTCACCAATCAGCCGCCCGCGGTTCTCGGCGAGCTTTCGGTCGCGCCCGCCGAAGTCCCGGCCGCCGAAGGCGCTCCCGCCGGGGCGAGCGCGCAATCCTGAGCTCGGGCACGCGCGCATGACCGAGTGGAAGACGGAAGCGCCCGGTTCCGACCGGGTGCTCGAGCGTCTGATGACGCTGCATCCGAAGATCATCGACCTGACGCTCGGCAGGATCGAGCGGCTCCTCGCAGCGCTTGGTCATCCGGAGCATCGCCTGCCGCCCGTGATCCATGTCGCGGGCACCAATGGCAAGGGCTCGACGCTCGCGATGATCCGGGCCGGGCTGGAAGCCGAGGGGAAGACGGTCCACGTCTATACCTCGCCGCATCTCGCGCGCTTCCATGAACGCGTGCGCGTGACGGGCGAACTGATCGGCGAGGACGCGCTGATCGCGCTGCTGGAACGCTGCGAGGCGGCGAACGGCGGGGAGCCGATCACCTTCTTCGAGATCACCACCGCCGCCGCGCTGCTCGCCTTCGCCGAGATGCCGGCCGATTACACGCTGCTCGAGGTCGGGCTCGGCGGGCGGCTCGATGCCACCAACGTGATCGCGCGGCCCGCCGTCACCGTCATCACGCCGGTCTCGATCGACCATCAGCAGTATCTGGGCGACACGCTCGCCGAGATCGCGGGCGAGAAGGCCGGGATTCTGAAATCCGGCGTGACGGGCGTGATCGGACCACAGGAGGCCCAGGCGATCGACGCGATCGAGCTGCGGGCAGAGGCGGTCGGCGCGCCGCTCGCCGTCGCGAACCGCGACTGGCAGGTCTGGGAGGAGCGGGGCCGGATCGCATATCTCGACGAACGTGGGCTTCTCGACCTGCCCCGGCCGAATCTCATCGGCGCGCATCAGGTGACGAACGCCGGCGCCGCGCTCGCGACCCTGCGGCGGCTCGGGGTGTCCGACGCCGGCTGCGAGGCCGCGGTGACCCGGGCCGAATGGCCAGCCCGCCTGCAGCGGCTGCGCCGCGGGCCGCTCGTCGACATCGCCGGTCCCTGCGAGCTCTGGCTCGACGGCGGGCACAATCCCGCCGCCGGGGAGGCGCTGGCCGAGGCGCTGCGGCGGCTGCCCGCCCGGCCGCTCCATCTGGTGACCGGGATGCTGAACACGAAGGATGTCGCGGGCTTCCTGCGCCCGCTCGCGGCGCTCGCCACCGATCTGCGCGGCGTCGGCATTCCGGGGGAGGCGGCGACGCTCTCGGCCAGGGAAACCGTCGCCGCGGCGCGGGGCGTCGGCATGAAGGCGGAGCCCGCCGCCGATGTCGCCGCCGCGATCGCGGCGATCCGCGCCGACGACTCCGACGCGCGCATCCTCATCTGCGGCTCGCTCTATCTCGCCGGCCGCGTGCTGCGCGAAAACGGCTGACCAGAAGAAAGAAAAAGGCCGGGCAGGGGGCGCCCGGCCAGTGGGGGAGGAACCGCCGCCGGTCCCTGCCAAGAAGATCCGGCGGCCCCCAGTAACGCTAAGGGCTACAGAGCCCCGCGCCACATTCCATTCAGATTAATCTATCTCGATCTACCCTCCGCGGCGGAACTAGCCAAACACAATAAATTACAGATCATGTACACACCTTACGATTGCAAATTTTGACGTTTTTATGGCGATCGGTCAAGCGAAAGCCATATGTTCGGGGTGCGGCACTCCCGCGCAGCTTGCGAAGGCCAGGCCGAGCACCTACGAAACCGTCAAGCCAAACTTCCGGAGGAACCGACCGATGGACGCGCCAAAATTCGACAAGAGCAGGCTGCCGAGCCGCCATGTGACCGAGGGCCCGGCGCGCGCGCCCCACCGCAGCTACCTCTATGCGATGGGTATCTCCGAGGCCGAGATCCACCAGCCGCTCGTCGGTGTCGCCACCTGCTGGAACGAGGCCGCGCCCTGCAACATCGCGCTGAATCGCCAGGCCCAGGCGGCGAAGCTCGGCGTCAAGCAGGCGCTCGGCACACCGCGCGAATTCACGACGATCACCGTGACCGACGGCATGGCGATGGGGCACGAAGGGATGCGCGCCTCGCTCGCCTCGCGCGATGCGATCGCCGACACGGTGGAACTGACGATGCGCGGCCATTGCTACGACGCGCTCGTGGGTCTCGCGGGCTGCGACAAGAGCCTGCCGGGGATGATGATGGCGATGGTCCGCCTCAACGTGCCCTCGGTCTTCATCTACGGTGGCTCGATCCTGCCGGGCAAGCTCAACGGTCGCGACGTGGTGGTTCAGGACGTGTTCGAGGCGGTCGGCAAGCATCAGGCCGGCCAGATGTCCGACGCCGAACTCGACATCATCGAACGGATCGCCTGCCCCTCGGCGGGTGCCTGCGGCGGGCAATATACCGCGAACACGATGGCCTGCGTCTCCGAGGCGATCGGCCTCGCGCTCTTCAATTCCTCCGGCGCCCCCGCGCCCTACGAGAGCCGCGACCAGTACGCGGTGGCGAGCGGTCTCGCGGTGATGACCCTGCTTGAAAAGGGCATTCGCGCGCGGGACGTGGTGACGCGCGAGGCGCTTGAAAACGCCGCCCGCGTCGTCGCCTGCACCGGCGGATCGACGAATGGCGGGCTGCACCTGCCCGCGATCGCGCATGAGGCGGGGATCGACTTCACGCTCCAGGATGTCTGCGACATCTTCCGCGACACGCCCTATTTCGTGAACCTGCGTCCGGGCGGCGAATATGTCGCGAAGGATCTCTACGAGGCGGGCGGCGTTCCGGTCGTGCTCAAGGAACTCCGCAAGGCGGGCCTCCTGCACGAAGACTGCCTGACCGCGAGCGGCCGGACCATGGGCGAGGAACTCGACCTCGTGCGGGGCGAGCCGGACGGGAAGGTGATCTATCCGGTCGAGACCCCGATCTCGAAGACCGGCGGCGTCGTCGGGCTCTCAGGCAATCTCGCGCCCGAAGGGGCCATCGTGAAGGTCGCCGGCATGTCGCCCGCCGAGCAGGTCTTCACCGGCCCGGCCCGCGTCTTCGACTGCGAGGAGGACGCGTTCGAGGCGGTGCAGAAGCGCCAGTACAGGGAGGGCGAGGTGATCGTCATCCGCAACGAGGGGCCGACCGGCGGGCCGGGCATGCGCGAGATGCTCTCGACCACCGCCGCGCTCTCGGGCCAGGGCATGGGCAAGAAGGTCGCGCTCATCACCGATGGCCGCTTCTCGGGCGCGACCCGCGGCTTCTGCGTCGGCCATGTCGGGCCGGAGGCGGCGAAGTGCGGGCCGATCGCGCTGCTCCGCGACGGGGACGTGATCACGCTCGACGCGGTCAGGGGCGAGATCTCGGTCGCGCTCTCCGACGCGGATCTGGAGGAGCGGCGCAGGGACTGGAAAGGTCCGCGCGACACGATCTACGCGAGCGGCGCGCTCTGGAAATACGCCCAGCTGGTCGGCCCGACCTATCTCGGCGCGGTCACCCATCCGGGCGCGAAGGCGGAAAAGCACATCTATGCGGATCTCTGAGATCGCGGCCATCGCGGCCCTGCCGCTGCTCGCGGCCTGCGCCGGGCTGGGAATTTCCGGCTCGGCGCCCAACCAGACCACGGTGACGGCGGGCGGGCAGCGCGTCACGATCCTTGCGCCGGCCGGCTTCTGTATCGATCGCAGCAGCACCAGCGTCACCTCCGCCGGCGCCTTCGTGCTCGTCAGCGATTGCCAGCTGCTCTCGCCATCCCGTGCGATGGACCCGACGGGCGCCGGGGCGGTGGAGGACGAGCGGGAGCCGATCGGGGCCGCGCTGACCGCGAGCCTGTCGCCCACCGGTCTCGGCGAGGCCGGTCCCGCGACCAATTCCCTGAGCGATCTCGCACGTTACGCGCGGACGCCCGAGGGACTGGCGATGATCGGGCGCGGCGGACGGAGCCAGGGCGTGCGCCTGCTCGAAAGCGCCGAACGCGACGGCGTGCTCTATCTCCATGTCGAAGATCGCGGGCCCGGGCCGATCCCGGGACTCGAGCCGCGCTACTGGCGGGCGTTCTTCGAGGTCAACGGGCGGCTGACCGCCGTGTCGCAGCTTGGCTTCGCCGGTTCAGGCATCGACCGGCAGAGCGGGCTCAACCTCGTCTCGGCCTTCGTGCAGGCGATCCGGGCGGCGAACCCGGCACCGGCGGGCTGAGACCTGGCCGCCCTCGGCTCCGTCAGCGCCCGCCGCCACCCTTGCCGTCCCGAAGCTGATCCATGATCGAGACAAGTTCCGCGCTGATCCCCGGCTCGGAGAGCGCATGGCCCGCGGTCGGGATCATCCGGAGATGCGAGCCGGGCCAGGCGCGGTGCAACGCATGGGCGGTGCGCGGCGGGCAGATCATGTCGTAGCGGCCCTGGACGATGTAGCCCGGGACCTCGGCGATTCGCTTCATGTTCCGCGTGATGTGGTCGTCGCCGTCGAGGAAACCGCCGTTGACGAAATAGTGATTCTCCAGCCGGGCGAAGGCGAGCGCGTAGGCGCCCGAGGGCGATCCCCTGCCCTCGCCGGGGTCGAGCACCGCGAGCGCGCTTTCCCAGCCCGCCCAGGCCCGCGCGAACCGCGCCTGCTCCACGCCATCCCCGGAGAAGAGCCGGCGGTGATAGGCGGCGATCAGATCCGAGCGTTCCTCCCGCGGCACCATGCCGGCGAAGGCCGTCCATTGCTCCGGCCAGAAGGCGCCGGCGCCGCCGCCGTAGAACCAGTCGAGCTCGGATTGCGTCATGGTGAAGACGCCGCGCAGCACCAGCGCCGCCGCCCGGTCCGGATGCGCCTGCGCGTAGACGAGCGCGAGGCAGGCGCCCCAGGACCCGCCGAACACGATCCAGCGGTCGATGCCGCAGGCCTCGCGAATCCGCTCGATATCCGCGACGAGATCCCAGGTCGTGTTGTTCTCGACATTCGCCGAGGGTTGCGAGCGCCCGCAACCGCGCTGATCGAAGAGGATCACCCGGTAGTGCGCGGGGTCGAAGAAGCGGCGCATGCCGGGCGAACATCCGCCCCCCGGTCCGCCGTGCAGGACGACGACCGGAACTCCATCGGGCTTGCCGCATTGCTCCACATAGAGCCGGTGCCCGCCGGGCATTTCCATGACCTGCTGGCGGAAAGGCTCGATGGGCGCGTAAAGGCCGCCACGCTGGCCGGTACCGCCAGGGTTCAGGTTTTCTTTCATGGGCGTGTTGAAATATATCCCGTCAAGGCTCTGGGATCATCGCAGGTTGGAAAGATGAGTGCAACGCCCTCCGGGGACACGGTCGACCCGACGGAGGTCGCCAAGTTCGAGGCCATGGCGGCGGAATGGTGGGACCCCACCGGCAAGTTCAGACCGCTGCACATGATGAACCCCTGCCGGCTCGATTACGTGATCGCGCAGATCGCGGCGCAGTTCGGGCGCGACCCGAAGGCGGAGCGTCCCTTCGCTGGATTGCGCCTTCTCGACATCGGCTGCGGCGGCGGCCTGCTGAGCGAGCCGATGGCGCGGCTCGGCGCGGAGGTGACGGGCGCCGACGCCGCGGCGGGCAACATTCCCGTCGCGCGGGTGCACGCGGAACAGTCGGGGCTCGCGATCGACTATCGCCACGCGACCGCGGAGGCGCTGGCCGAGGCCGGGGAGCGGTTCGATGTCGTCCTGAACATGGAAGTGGTCGAGCATGTCGCCGATCCGCCCGCCTATCTCGGCGCCTGCCACGACCTGCTGCGGCCGGGCGGGCTGATGATCTGCTCCACGATCAACCGCAACCCGATGAGCTACGCCGTCGCCATTCTCGGCGCCGAACATGTGATGCGCTGGCTGCCGAAGGGTACGCATGACTGGCGCAAGTTCCTGACGCCCGACGAGCTTCGCGCGTTGATCGCGGGCGCGGGCCTCACGCCCGTGGACGCCAAGGGCTTCGTCTTTAACCCGCTGAGCCGGAGCTGGAGCATCTCGGACCGCGACCTGTCGGTCAACTACGTCACCGCGAGCATCCGGGAGGCCGGCTGAACCGCTCGCCGCGACCCCTTCTGGTGCGGGCGGTCGGAGTCGAACCGACACGCCTTGCGGCGGGGGTGTTTGAGACCCCTGCGTCTACCATTCCGCCACGCCCGCGACCCCGTTCCGAGACCCGAGGCGCCGGAACGGCCGCACCCTATGCGCGGGCGGGAGGCAAGTCCAGCGGTTCCGGCCCGACCCGCCGCGCGGTCGCGCCGGCTGCCCTTTCCCCGCGTTTGGAGGCGCGCTGAACGACGAAGGGCCGCGCCAGTCGGCACGGCCCTTCCGGATCGGAGGCGAAGCGGGCGTCGCGCCCGCTCCCGGTTGTTCAGATCAGCTTGCCCATCGCGACGGCGGTGTCGGCCATCCGGTTCGAGAAGCCCCATTCATTGTCGTACCAGGTCAGGATGCGGACCATGGTGCCGTCCATGACCTTGGTCTGGTCCATGTGGAAGATCGACGAATGGCTGTCGTGGTTGAAGTCCGAGGAGACGAGCGGCTCGGTCGTGTAGCCGAGGATGCCGTCGAGCTCGCCATCGGCGGCTTCCTTGATCGCCGCGTTCACTTCCTCGACCGAGGTCGCCTTCTTCGCGATGAAGACGAGGTCCACCACCGAGACGTTCGGCGTCGGCACGCGGATCGCCACGCCGTCGAGCTTGCCATTGAGCTGCGGCAGGACGAGCCCCACCGCCTTGGCGGCGCCGGTCGAGGTCGGGATCATCGAGAGCGCCGCGGCGCGGGCCCGGTAGAGATCCTTGTGCATCGTGTCGAGCGTCGGCTGGTCGCCGGTGTAGCTGTGGATCGTGGTCATGAAGCCCTTCTCGATCCCGATGGCCTTGTCGAGCACATAGGCGACGGGCGAGAGGCAGTTCGTCGTGCAGGAGGCGTTGGAGACGACGAGATCGTCCTTGGTCAGCGCCTTGTCGTTCACGCCGAAGACGATGGTCTTGTCGGCGCCCGAGGACGGGGCGGAGACGAGGACGCGCTTGGAGCCGTTCTCCAGGTGGATCTTCGCCTTCTCCTTGTCGGTGAAGATGCCGGTGCACTCCATCGCGATGTCGACGTCGCCCCAGGGCAGTTCCTTCGGGTCGCGGATCGCGGTGACCTTGATCGGACCGCGACCAACGTCGATCGAGTCGCCGGTCACGGTGACGGTGCCCGGGAAGCGCCCGTGAACCGAATCGTAGCGGATGAGATGGGCGTTCGTCTCGACCGGGCCGAGATCGTTGATGGCGACCACCTCGATATCGGTCCGGCCGGACTCGATGATCGCGCGCAGAACATTGCGCCCGATGCGCCCGAAGCCGTTGATTGCAACCTTGACCGTCATGTTTCCTCTTCCCTCGCCTGGGGGCGCTTAACCAGAACGCGGCCGGCGGCGTCGCACCAGCCCGCGTATTCGCTCTCGCGCCGGTCCTCCGGCCTCCCGGGCTCGAAGCGCTGTTCGAGAGCCCCGGGACGCCGCGAATTCGGCGGCTTCCGGATACAGTCCCGCGCGCCTCCCCGCAAGTCATCCCGCCCCGGGGCAAGGTCGTCTCGATCACCTCCGGCCGACTGGCCTCGGCGCCGGGCACATCCGCGAGACCCTGCCCGGCGAAAGCCGCATGCCCTCGCCCCGGGTGCGCCGCATATCGCACCGCGACGGATCGCCTCCACGCCCGCGCCGCGGCGCAGCTCCGCGCCTTGGGCCTCTTCCCGGCCCGATTGACGGCGAGGCAGCGCGCCGCCATGCTCCGGGAACCGGACAATTTCATGGGACGCGGCCGCGATTTCGGGTCGCGCCCCTCGCTCCGCCGTCACGCTTGTATGAAGCTCCGCCGCGAATTATGACAGGTCGAGCAACCGCCGAGACGCCATGGCCCAGAACTTTCGCCACTCCGAGATCCTGACCATCGCCCGCGACGCCGGCAAGGTCACGGTGGAGGGGCTCGCGGCGCATTTCAACGTCACCGCGCAGACGATCCGGCGCGATCTCGCCGAACTCTGCGACGTGGGCCAGCTCACCCGCGTCCATGGCGGAGCGATGATCCCCTCCGGCGTGATCGCGCTCGGCTACGAGGACCGGCGCAGCCTCGCCTCGGTCGAGAAGGACGAGATCGCGCGGATGGTGGCGGAGCAGATCCCGGACGGGGTCTCGATCTTCATGAACATCGGCACGACGACGGAGGCCGTCGCCCGCGCGCTCCTGAAGCACCGCAACCTCATGGTGATCACCAACAACCTCAATGTCGCCAACATCCTCGCGACGAGCCCGAATTCCGAGGTGATCGTCGCCGGCGGCATCCTGCGCCGTGCCGACGGGGCGCTGGTCGGCGATGTGACGGCGGAATTCATCGGCCAGTTCAAGGTCGATTACGCGATCATCGGCTCGGCCGCGGTCGACCCGGACGGCTCGCTGCTTGACTACGACTTCCGCGAGGTCCGTGTGGCCCAGGCGATCATCAAGAACGCGCGCAAGAGCTTCCTCGTCGCCGACCATACCAAGTTCAAGATGGCGGCCCCGGTCCGCATCGCAAGCCTCGCCGATCTCAACGGTTTCTTCACCGATGTCGCGCCGCCGAAATCCATCGTGCAGCTTTGCGCGGACAACGACGTCTTCATCCGCACCGTCGAAAGCTCCGCGCGGGGGCGCTGATCGCCGGGAGCCACCACCTCCGGGGCACCCGGGCGACTTCCCCGCCACGAACCCTATCATCCGGACCCGTTTTGTGCTCCGCTGCCCCTCGGCAGGAACCGGCGAGGAGGACGGAGCCATGACCAAGGACTGCGGCCGGGAGTTCGAGCGCATCCTGATCACCGGCGCCGCCGGCAATCTGGGCGATCATCTGCGCCGGGGGCTCGGCCATCTCGCGAACCGGCTGCGGCTGCTCGATGTCCGGCCCATGGGCGAGGCGCTGGAGAACGAGGAAATCGTCGAATGCGATCTCTCCGACCGCGCGCAGGCCTTCGCGGCGATCCGGGATTGCGACGCGATCGTTCATTTCGCCGGCCATCCGCGCGAGATGAGCTTCGACGAGATCCTGCGCGACACCCTGCCCGCCGCCTATAACGTCTATGAAGGCGCGCGGCAGTTCGGGGTCAAACGTGTCGTCTACGCCAGTTCGATCCACGCCGTCGGCTTCCATCCCGTCGAGGACGTGCCCGGTACGCGGGCTCGTCACCGCCCCGACACCTTCTACGGGCTGACCAAGACCTTCACCGAGGATCTCGCCAGCCTCTACTGGGACAAATGGGGGATCGAGAGCGTCTGCCTTCGGATCTGCTCCTGCTTTCCCGAGCCCACGGACCGGCGGATGCTCTGGAGCTGGCTCAGCTATTCCGACTGCGTGCGGCTGACCGAGGCGGCGCTGCTCGCGCCCCGGGTCGGCTTCTCGGTCATCTATGGCACGTCGGACAACGCGCGCGCCGCGGTCTCGAACGAGGGCGCGGGCCATATCGGCTTCCGCCCGAAGGACAGCGCCGACCATCACGCGCTCCGGGTCCTGACGCGTATCCGGCGCGAGGACCCCGGAAGCGTGGCGGCGCGGGTGGTCGGTGGCGGCTTCGCCGCGGCGCCGCATCCCGACGACGCGCGATAGGCTTCACGGGCGGCCGCCGGGCCCATGGCGGAAGCCGCCCGAACTCCCCCCGCGCGATCCGCGGGCGTTGTACGAGGACGACCGATGGACTACTTTTCGACGCTCGCGGCGACCTGGCCCGGAGTGACCGAGAGCCGGGAGGGCTGGACGCTGCGGCGCGCCACGGACGCGGGCAACCGCGTGTCCTCCGCCACGCGCGAAGACGCGCGCGCCGATCCCGAGGCCGCCGCGCGGGCCATGCGCGCGATGGGCCAGCCGCCGCTCTTCATGATCCGCGACGGCGAGGAGGATCTCGACTCCGCGCTGGGCGCTCTCGGCTATCTGCCCGAGGACCCGTCGGTGATCCTCGCCGCCCCGGCCGCCCAACTCCGGATCGAGGGCGCGGAGCGCGCCGTCATCCGCTGCGACGCGCCGCTCGCGCGGATGAGGGAGATCTGGCGGGAGAACGACATCGGCGCCGCCCGGCTCGAAGTGATGGAGCGCGCGTCGGAACCCAGAACCTTCCTGCTCGCACGCGACGGCGACCGCCCGGCGGGTTGCGCCTTCCTCGCCGCCGCCGGCGATGTCGCGATGATCCACGCGCTCGCGATCGCCCCCTTCGCGCGACGCAAGGGCCTCGGCACCCGCGCGACCCGGGCCGCGGCCGCCTGGGCGCTGGAGAACGGCGCGGCCGAGCTGGCGCTCGCCGTCCGCGAGGACAATGCCGCCGCGCTCGAACTCTACAGCCGCCTCGGTTTTGAAACCCGGGCGCGCTACCGGTACCGCCGCGCGCCGTCCTGACCGCTCAACCGGGCCAGTGGTCCGGCCCCAGGTCCTTGAAATGCTCGGCGAGGAAATCGATGAAGGCGCGGAGCTTCGGCTGGGCGAAGCGGCCCTCCGGATAGACGGCGAAGATGCCGAGCTTCTCGGCGCCCCGATCGGGCATCACCTCGACGAGCCTTCCCGCTTCGATCGCCTCGCAGATGATGAAACTCGGCAGCTGCGCGATGCCGAGCCCCATTTCCGCCGCCTTCATCAGCGAGTCGCCATTGTTCGCCGTCAGCCGCCCGCCGACCCGGATCTGCCGCTCCTCGCCCGAGGGACCGCGCAGGCGCCAGAAATTGCCGGTGGCGAGGTTGGAATAATGCAGGAGCTGGTGCCGGTGCAGGTCCTCGAGCGATCTGGGCTCCCCCATCCGCTCCAGATAGGCCGGCGCCGCGACGAGGCGGCGCGCGGTCTCGGCGAGCTTGCGCGCCTTCAGGGAACTGTCCTCCAGAACCCCGACCCGGACCGCGAGGTCGAAACCCTCGGCCACGATTTCGACGTAGCGGTCGTCGAGGACCATGTGCACATCCACATCCGGATAGGCCTGGAGGAAGCTCGCGATCGCGGGCGAGAGGTGCTTGACCCCGAAGCTCATCGGCGCGGAGATGCGGAGCGAGCCCTTGGGCGTCGCCTGCATCGCGGTCACCATCTCGTCGGCCTCCGCCGCGTCGGAGAGCACGGTGCGGGCCCGGTCGTAATAGGCGAGCCCGACCTCGGTCGGGCTGACGCGGCGGGTCGTCCGGTTCAGGAGCCGCACCGCGAGCCGCGCCTCGAGCGCCGAGACATGCTTGGAGATCGCCGATTTCGAGAGCCCCATCCTCCGCGCGGCCTCGGTGAAGCCACCGTGGTCAACGACCTGAACGAAGGCTTCCATCTCGGTCAGGCGATCCATTCCGATCCCCGAAATTGTTTCCGGAAGGAGAACATTAGGCTCCGGGTTCCGCCAGCGTCAACCGCGTTCACCGCCGGGAAGCCGCGAGGCTCACCGTCTCGGGCAGAGGCGAAGCTGGTTCTCGTAGACCCGTGCCCAGGTCTGCACGTCGCGGGCGACCGCGGGAAGCCAGGCCTTGCGCCGCCAGGTTCCCCGCGCATAGCCGGTCTTGCCTTCGTGATAGGCGAGATACTGGTTGTAGGCGTCATTGAGCGGGACGCCGTTCAGCCTGCTGTTGAGATTCATGTACCAGCCGATGAAATCGGAGGAATCGGCGAAATCCTCGCGATCCGCGCGGTGGCTGCCAGTGTCGCGCTGGTACCATTCCCAGGTTCCGTCCAGCGCCTGGCTGTAGCCATAGGCGCTCGATCGCGGAACCTGACGCGAGAAGATGCCGGAGCCGACGCGCTTCATCGGCTGGGCATCGTAGCGGAAGCTCGATTCGCGGGAGATCGTCGCAAGCTGGACCGAGACGGGAACGCCCCAGCGGGCCTGCGTCTCGTTCATCGCCGTGAACCAGTGAGGCCGCTCCTCCTGGATGCGGCAGGCGTCGGCGACCGTGCTCGGCGGAGCGTCGTGCCCGGAACACGATGACAAGATGAGTATCGCCGCGATGAAGGCGAAACGCCGCATTACGTGGAAACCTGCCCTACGATGACCGCTCGCGTGTCTTTTCGCACGTCTGGGCAGGAATATCGCAGCCGTTCCGCGTCTTTGCAAGCAAAAGCTCACCGGTGGGCCGGCCGCGCTCAGATGAAGAACACCAGCGTCGCCGGAATCGAGATGACGGAGATGAGCGTCGAGACGACCACGAGCCCCGCGACCTCGTCGGGCCGGGCGTCGTATTTCGCCGCGAGCATGTAGGAGGTCACCGCGACCGGCGTCGAGAGCTGCAGCACCATGACGCCGAGCGGCAAGCGCCCGAGGCCGAAGGCGAGCCCGACCGCGATCGGCACCGCGAGGCAGAGCGCGAGCTTGACGAGGCTCACCCAGAGGGCGAGGCCGAGCGAGCGCGGCCTCAGCCGCGAGATCGCAACGCCGAGTGTCAGCAGCATCAGCGGGATCGCCATCTGGCCCACGAGATCGACCGAATTGCCGAGCCAGACCGGGAGCTGCCAGTCCATCGCGAGGAAGATCGAGCCGAAAACGGTGCCCCATACCAGCGGCTCCCGGAAGGCGCGGCTCGGCGGCCCGCCCCCTGCGACGACCCAGACGCCGAAGGTGAAACTCAGGATCGCCATCACCGCGAAGACGATCACGGCGAGGTCGAAGCCCGCCTGACCGAAGGCGAAGAGCGCGATCGGCAGGCCGAGATTGCCGGTATTGCCGAAGGTGACCGGCCCCCAGTAGGTCGCGAGGTCGAGCCGGAGCACGCGCAGGCCGAACCAGGCGATCAGGCCGAGCACCGTATAGGCGACGAGGGAGGCGAGCACCGTATCGCGCAGGATCGCCGGATCGACGTTGGAGCGCATCAACGCCATGAAGATCAGGCACGGAACGGACAGGGTCATCGCGAGCCGGGTGACGAACTCGACATCGAAGTTCCAGCCCGCCCTGACCCAGGCGTAACCGATCCCCGCGAGAAGAAAGACCGGGGCCACGCTCTGGACGACCTGAAGAAAAATTGACATGTGCCGATCCGTCACGGAGTTGGGCGGTTGTTCACCACACCGGAGCTTGGCTCTCGGCCCATGTGGACACAAAGTCAACCGAAGGTTATGATGCGATGCGGCGTGTGAGGTATGGGGGGCCGTGGTAAATGTTGACAGCTTCGGCCAAATTCACTGTCGGGCAGGTGGTCCGCCACCGCGTCCACCCCTTCCGGGGCGTCATCTTCGACGTGGACCCGACCTTCAGCAATACCGATGAATGGTGGGAATCGATCCCGGAGGAGAACCGTCCGGACAAGAACCAGCCGTTCTATCATCTGCTCGCCGAGAACGAGACCTCCTACTACGTCGCCTATGTCTCCGAGCAGAACCTGGTTCGTGACGATTCGGGTGAGCCCGTCGACCATCCCGAAGTCGCCGAGATGTTCGGGCCGATGCTGGAAGGCGGGCATTACGGGATCGGGTCGCACCTTCACTGAGGGATCGCGGTCGGGCGCGGGCCTCCGGGAATCGCCTCGATCGGAGGGCGTGGGGCCGCGCCTCGTTCTCCCGTGTCCTCGGAGCGGCGGGTTCCGCTTCCGCTGCCTCAACCTCAGGGGCGCGCGGCTGCTTGGGCGGTCGCTTCGCCTTCCGCTCAGCTAACGCGATGGACCGTCACCATCCACCGAAACGCGGCCATTCGGCGATGATGTCCCCGGTCTCCGCTCCGATCACGTGGTACCGATCGTATTGCGCCCCGGTGGCGCAGGCATGGTTCGGCAGGACGCGAAGCCGCGTCCCGATCGACGGCATCGGCGGCTGCGCGGCGGTACCCGGGCGCGCGGCGACGATCCCGTGTTCCTGGTTCGCCGCGATCACGATCGTATCGCCGAACGGCTGACCGTCGAGGCCGAGCACGATGCCATACCCCTGATCCACCGCCTGGTTCGCCGTGCCCCGGTCACGCGACATCGCCATCCAGCCGGCGTCGGTGATCGTCCAGCCCTTGGCGGCCTGGTGGCCGATCACCTCCGTCAGAACCGACACGGCGATCTCCTCCGGCCCGCAGACGCCGACGCCGGCCTGGAACAGGTCGAAGAAGACGCTCACCCCGGCCCGGAACTCGGTCAGCCCCTCGAAGCTCTGCGCGGCGAGGAACGTGGGCGTGGAGCCCGCGCTCACCACCGGGCAGGGGAAGTCCATGCCACGCAGGATCGCCGCGGCGCCGGTGACGGCGAGCCTTTCGCCCTCGGCGGCGGCGCGCAGCGCCTCGCTGGAGCGCGCGTTGTAGCTCTCGCCGCCATGGGTCAGCACGCCGCGCGGACCGCCCGGCGGCAGCGCCCGCGCGATGGCGCCGAGGCGCTCCGCGTCGTCCGGCGCGACACCCGAGCGATGGCCATCGCAGTCGATCTCGATCAGCGCCGGAATCGCATCGCCGCGCGCCGCGATCGCCTCGGCCTGTTCCACGCTGTCGATGAGCACGGCGAGATCGCAGCCGCCGGCGCGGATCGCTGCCACCCGGTCGAGCTTGTCGGGCGCGATCCCCACCCCGTAGGTCAGGTCGGTCACCCCGGCGGCGGCGAATTCCTCGGCCTCGCGCAGCGTCGATACCATCGCCGGCCCCGCCGGCGAGATCATCAGCCGCCGCGCGACCTCGACGCATTTCGCGGTCTTCAGATGCGGCCGGAACGTCACGCCGGAGCCTTCGAGCCGCGCATGCAGCCGCGCGATGTTGCGGTTCATCCGCGCTTCATCGAGGAGCAGGCAGGGGGTCGGGACGGTCGCGAGTGTGGATGGCATGGTCTGTTTCCCGTCTGGTCGCCGATCTAGTAGCCGAGCGCGCAGCCATCCTTGCGCGGATCGCTGGCCCCGATCAACACATCGGCGTCGATGACGATCGCCTGCGCCCCGCCGATCGGTGTCTCGGCCCAGGCGACGCGGTGGCCGAGCCCGGTCAGCGCCTCGGCCACCTCGGCGGGATATCCGGTCTCGAGCGACAGCGTTCCGTCGTGACAGAACGCGCGGGGCGCATCGATCGCGGTCTGGATGTCGAGACCGTAGTCGATCACGTTCGACAGGAGCCTTGCATGGCCCGCCGCCTGGTAGGCGCCGCCCATGACGCCGAACGGCATCATGAGCCGTCCGTCGCGGCGCAACATGCCCGGAATGATCGTATGCATCGGCCGCTTGCCGCCCCGCGCCTCGTTCGGATGGCCGGGCGTGAGCGAGAAGCCGGCGCCCCGGTTGTGGAAGTTGATCCCGAACTTCGCCGAGGCGAGGCCGGAGCCGAAGGAATGGAAGATCGAGTAGATGAGCGAGACCGCCATCCGGTCCCTGTCGACCACGGTGATGTAGATCGTCTCGCGATGCACGCTGGCGGCGGCGATGGTCGCGAGGCCGGACTGGGCGCGTTCCGGATCGATGAGCGCGGCGAGACGGTCGGCGGTCTCCGCCGCCAAGAGATGCGCCAGCGCATCGCCGACGGTCTCGGGGTCCGAGATGTAGCGGTCGCGCGCGGCATAGGCGAGCCGGGTCGCCTCCGCCTCGACATGGGCGCGCATCGGCCCGAAGGACTCCATCGCCGCGAGATCGAAGCGTTCGAGGATCGCAAGCAGGAGCACCGCCGCGGCGCCCTGTCCGTTCGGCGGCAGTTCGACCAGTTCATGGCCCCGGTAGCCGCCCCGGATCGGCGTCACATAGTCCGATCGCGCCGCGGCGAAATCGTCGAGCGTATGCGCCCCGCCAAGCGCGGCGAGCGAGGCGACCATGTCCTCCGCGACCTCGCCCTCGTAGAAGCCCGCCCGGCCCTCGCGCGCGATCCGGCGCAGCACCTCCGCCTGCCCCGGGGCGCGGAAGATCTGCCCGGGCGCGGGCGGCTCGCCGTCGAGAAGGTAGAAATCGCGGGCGTCGCCGGTGAGGAGCCCCGCGGCGGCGGCCCAGTCGAGCGCGACCCGGGGTGCGACCGGGACGCCCTCGGTCGCATAGTGGATCGCGGGCGCGAGGCTTTCCTCGATCCCGAGCCGGCCATGATCGGCCGAGAGCCGGCAGAAGGCGTCGACGGCGCAGGGCACGGTGACCGCGGCCGGCGTATGCGTCGGCATGGTGAGATGGCCCGCGTCCCGCGGCGCATCGACATCGAGCCCCGCGGGCGCCCTGCCGGAACCGTTGAGGCCGATGATTTCCTCCGATCCGGCCGGCTTCACCAGCGCGAAGCAATCGCCGCCGATCCCGGTCATCTGCGGCTCGCAGATGCCGAGCAGCACCGCCGCGCCGATCGCCGCGTCGACCGCGTTCCCGCCGGAACGCAGGATGTCGATCGCCGTCGCGGAAGCGAGCGGATGCGAGGTGGCGCAGAGCCCGTTCGCCGCGAAGACCCTGGAGCGGCCGGGCGCCTGGAAGTCGCGGGCGAGGGGAATGGATCTCTTCATGCGGCGCTCCTCCGGCGAATCCGCGGCCGAGCGCCGCCTGGGCTGGAGCCGGATTGAAACGGGCCGGACGGGCGGAAGCAAGAGCAAGCTTCGCCCTTTGAGGGGCACGGCAAAGCCGCGGGCGCCAAAGGATGTCGCCCCGATGACGGCGCTTGCCAAACCCCCGCGGCGCCGCCATGCTCGCTGGCATGGCACAATTCGCGGATATGGCGACCCTCCCCACGCCCGGCGACCGGGTCAGCTTCCACCGTGTGGAATTGTCGGTGATCCTCGGCCTCTACGGACGGATGGTCGCGGCCGGGTTCTGGCGCGACTATGGCATCTCGATGTTGCGCGACGTCGCCGTCTTCTCGGTCTTCCGCCACACCGCCGAGCAACCGCTCTACCGAATCGAGAAACGCCCCAGGCTCGCCGCGCGACAAGGGCAGTACGCGGTGATCGGCCTCGACGGCCGCATCCTGAAGCGCGGCAACGACCTCGCCACGGTGTTGCGCATTCTCGACCGCAAGTTGATCCGGGCGGTGTAACAAAAATCCCGTCCCGATTAACCGTAGCGACGTTCGGATCGCGCCAACGGGCGCCGCGCGCGAAATAGTGCTTCGGAGACGCCGGAAATTGCCGTACCCTGCGAATGGGTTGGGGAGAGGCGTCCACTCGGCGCCGTCAGTGTGTTTGAGGTTTCAATCTTTGAACAGGAATGTTGCGAGGACGCCCTCGACGACCGAAGCGCGGGGCCGACGAACGGAGGCCGATCGGCGGGTAGAGCGCGCGGATGGTGTCCGCGTCGTCATGTCGGACACTCTCTTTGTGCCGCATTGGGAGGTTCCGGAGCCGCGCGGAGACCTGCGGGCACCGCTCTTCCGCGAGAACGGGACCGCGATCGAGGACCAGTCCGCGCCCGCGCCGGGCGGCGGGGCCCCGCACGCGGCCGACGACGCGCGGCTCCCACCCGACACCACTCGTTCCGACGCCGGGGATGGACGGCCCGCGGGCGATCCCGCCCCGAATGCCCCGAGAGACGCCGGCGCCGCGCTGATCGCACCAGCTGGACCGCGCGCGGACCCGGAGGACTCTGGCCCGGATCGGGAGCCGGACAGGACGCCGGGAGGCACGTCGGAGAACGATGCGCCGCTGGTGAGCGGCCCCCGGGTCGTCAAGGGCGAGCCACCCGAAAGCACCGGCACCCGGTCCGTGGTGATCGCCTGCGCGATCGGCTTCGTCATCGCCGCGGCGATCGTCTGGGCGGCGCTGCTGCTCCGCCCGGCAAACGCCGGGCCCGCGCCCCATGGGCCGGAAGCGGCGGCGGGCATGGCATCGGCGGCGTAAATCGATGACCACCCTCCGTGGGGGACGATGGAGGGGCTAAGCCGCGCACCATGTGACCGGGTCGCCTGTCCTGCGCGCTGGACGCCCCAGCAGTGGCTGCGCGGTGCCTAAACACATCGGCGTGGTTGAAAAGCCAATCAGATCAGCGTGACGGAAAAAACGAAAGGCCCCGCCATCCCGGCGGAGCCTTGCTGTTCCCGAGGCCCGGAGCAGGATCGGAGCCCGGATCAGAGATTGAGCGTCGCCTTCAGCTGCGCGACATCGCGCAGGCGGAGGTCCGCCGCGCTCTTCTCCACGTCGCCGGTCGTTTCCTGAAGCGCCGCCTCGGCGTCCTTCTGAAGATCGGCGATCATCTCGGCGGATGCCTCATCGCGCGGCATTGCCTGCTCCGCGAGAATGGAGGCCGAGTCCGGCGAGATCTCCGCGAAGCCGCCGGTGACGACGTATTCGCTGACCTTGCCCTCGGCGGTGACCTTGACCACGCCGGGACGCAGCGTGGTCAGGAAGGGCGCATGATTGGGCATGGCGGTGAAATCACCGTCCGCGCCCGGAATCTGCACCATGCTGGCCTCGACCGAGACGACCTTGCGCTCGGGGCTGACCAGATCGAATTGCATCGTGGTGGCCACGTGGGCGTCCCTTTCCTCAGGCGGCGGCCGAGGCCATCTTCTCGGCCTTGGCGATCACCTCGTCGATACCGCCGACCATGTAGAAGGCGGCTTCCGGCAGGTGGTCGAACTCACCTTCCACGACGCGCTTGAAGCTGTCGATCGTGACATCGAGCGGGACCTGCACGCCGGGCGAACCGGTGAAGACCTGCGCCACGTCGAACGGCTGGCTGAGGAAGCGCTGGATCTTCCGGGCGCGGGCCACGGTCAGCTTGTCCTCTTCCGAAAGCTCGTCCATGCCGAGGATGGCGATGATGTCCTGGAGCGACTTGTAGCGCTGCAGAATCCCCTGCACGTCACGCGCGACCTGATAGTGCTCGTCGCCGATCACCATCGGGTCGAGCAGGCGCGAGGTCGAGTCGAGCGGGTCCACGGCGGGGTAGATGCCGAGTTCCGAGATCGCGCGCGAAAGCACGGTCGTCGCATCAAGGTGGGCGAAGGAGGTCGCCGGCGCCGGGTCAGTCAGGTCGTCGGCGGGCACGTAGATCGCCTGCACCGAGGTGATCGAGCCGTGCCGCGTCGAGGTGATCCGCTCCTGCAGCGCGCCCATGTCGGTGGCGAGCGTCGGCTGGTAGCCCACGGCGGAGGGGATGCGGCCGAGAAGCGCCGACACCTCGGAACCCGCCTGGGTGAAGCGGAAGATGTTGTCGACGAAGAAGAGCACGTCGGTCCCCGACTGGTCGCGGAACTTCTCGGCCAGCGTGAGGCCGGAGAGGGCGACGCGGGCACGGGCGCCCGGCGGCTCGTTCATCTGACCGTAGACCAGCGCCACCTTCGACTTCGTCAGATCATTCGCGTCGATGACGCCCGATTCGATGAACTCGTGGTAGAGGTCGTTGCCCTCGCGGGTGCGCTCACCGACGCCGGCGAAGACGGAATAGCCCGAGTGCACCTTGGCGATGTTGTTGATGAGCTCCTGGATGAGCACGGTCTTGCCCACGCCCGCGCCGCCGAAGAGGCCGATCTTGCCGCCCTTGGCATAGGGGGCGAGCAGGTCGATCACCTTGATGCCGGTGACAAGGATCTCGGATTCCGTCGCCTGATCGGCGAAATCCGGGGCGATGCCGTGGATGGGACGGTACTCGTCCGACTCGACCGGGCCCTTCTCGTCCACCGGCTCGCCGACGACGTTGAGGATGCGGCCGAGCGTGCCGTCGCCGACCGGAACCTGGATCTCCTTGCCCGTGTCGACCACCTCACCGCCGCGGACGAGACCCTCGGTCGAGTCCATCGCGATGGTGCGCACGGTCGATTCGCCGAGATGCTGTGCGACCTCGAGCACGAGACGGTTGCCCTGGTTGTCAGTCTCCAGCGCGTTCAGGATCTCGGGCAGGTGGCCGTCGAACTCAACGTCGACCACGGCGCCGATGACCTGAGTGATCTTGCCGACTGGTTGTGTCATTGCGCGGTTCCCCGTCTTTCTCGTTCCCTAGAGCGCCTCGGCGCCCGAAATGATCTCGATGAGCTCGCTCGTGATCGCCGCCTGGCGCGAACGGTTGTACTGGATCGTCAGCTTGTCGATCATCTCGCCCGCGTTGCGCGTCGCATTGTCCATCGCGCTCATCCGGGCGCCCTGTTCGGAAGCGCCGTTCTCGAGCAGGGCGGTGAACATCTGCGTCGCGACCCCGCGCGGCAGGAGATCGGCGAGGATCGCTTCCTCGTCGGGCTCGTATTCGTACTGCGCGCCCGTCGACTTGCCCTTGCCGTCCTTGCCCTCCGCCTCGTCCTTCGCCTCGAAGACCGCGGGGATCAGCTGCCGCGCCGTCGGCACCTGGCTGATCACGGAGACGAAGCGATTGAAGAAGATCGTGCAGACGTCGAACTCGCCCTCGTTGTACCGGTGAAGCAGCTCGCCGGCGATCTTGTGGGCGTCCACATAGCCGATCTTCTTGACATCGGAGAGATCGACATGCCCGACGAGGTGGTCGCCGAGATCGCGCTTGAGCTGCTCGCGGCCCTTCTTGCCGACGGTCAGGATCTTGACCGTCTTGCCCTCGCCGCGCAGTCTCTCGACCCGCTGGCGGGCCAGCCGGACGATCGTGCTGTTGAAGCCGCCGCAGAGGCCGCGTTCCGAGGTTGCGACGACCAGCAGGTGGACGTCCTCCTTGCCCGTGCCGCCGAGAAGCTTCGGCGCATTGGCGCTGGAGCCGACACCGCTCGCGAGATTGCCCAGCACCCCCTCCATGCGCTCGGCATAGGGGCGGGCCGCCTCGGCGGCGTCCTGGGCGCGGCGGAGCTTCGCCGCCGCGACCATCTGCATGGCTTTCGTGATCTTGCGCGTCGACTTGACGCTCTCGATCCGGATTTTTAGGTCCTTAAGGCTCGGCATGGGCCGCGCTCCCCCTCTCGATCACGGATCAGGCGAAGGTCTTCGCGTAGGCGTCCAGCGATGCCTTGATCTTGTCCTCGATCTCTCCCGCGATCTTCTGATCGTTGTCGCGGATGTCGGCGAGCAGGTCGGCGTCGGTGCCGCGCAGGTGGCTCAGAAGCCCCTTTTCAAACCGGCCGACATCCCTCACCGGCAGCTTGTCGAGATAGCCGTGGGTGCCGGCGTAAATCACCACCACCTGCTCGGCATTGGTGAGCGGCGAGTACTGCGGCTGCTTCAGCAGTTCGGTCAGGCGCGCACCGCGGTTCAGCAGTCGCTGCGTCGCCGCGTCGAGGTCGGAGCCGAACTGGGCGAAGGCGGCCATCTCGCGGTACTGCGCGAGTTCGAGCTTGATCGAGCCCGCGACCGACTTCATCGCCTTGGTCTGCGCCGAGGAGCCGACGCGCGACACCGAGAGACCGACGTTCACCGCGGGCCGGATGCCCTGGTAGAAAAGCTCGGCTTCGAGGAAGATCTGGCCGTCGGTAATCGAGATGACGTTGGTCGGGATATAGGCCGAAACGTCGCCCGCCTGGGTCTCGATGATCGGCAGCGCGGTCAGCGAGCCGGAACCGTAGTCGGCGTTCAGCTTCGCCGCGCGCTCGAGCAGACGCGAGTGCAGGTAGAAGACGTCGCCCGGATAGGCTTCACGGCCCGGCGGACGGCGGAGCAGCAGCGACATCTGGCGGTAGGCGACGGCCTGCTTGGAGAGGTCATCGTAGACGATGAGCGCATGCATCCCGTTGTCGCGGAAGTACTCGGCCATCGAGCAGGCGGCGTAGGGCGCCAGATACTGCATCGGCGCGGGCTCGGACGCGGTCGCGGCGACGATGATCGAGTATTCGATCGCACCGGTTTCCTCGAGCTTCTTCACCAGCTGCGCGACGGTCGAGCGTTTCTGGCCGACCGCGACGTAGACGCAGTAGAGCTTCTTGCTCTCGTCGTCTCCGGCGACCTCGTTGTAGAACTTCTGATTGAGGATGGCGTCGAGCGCCACGGCGGTCTTGCCGGTCTGGCGGTCACCGATGATGAGCTCGCGCTGGCCGCGGCCGATCGGGATCAGCGCGTCGATCGCCTTGAGGCCGGTCGCCATCGGCTCGTGCACCGACTGGCGGGGGATGATGCCCGGCGCCTTGACGTCGGCGATCCGGCGCTCGGTGTATTCGACCGGGCCCTTGCCGTCGATCGGGTTGCCGAGCGCGTCGACCACGCGGCCGAGCAGGCCCTTGCCGACCGGCACGTCCACGATCGACTTGGTACGCTTCACCACGTCGCCTTCGCCGATCTCGCGGTCGGAGCCGAAGATCACGATACCGACGTTGTCGGCTTCGAGGTTCAGCGCCATGCCCCGGATGCCGCCCGGGAATTCGACCATCTCGCCGGCCTGCACGTTGTCGAGCCCGTGCACGCGGGCGATCCCGTCACCGACGGAAAGGACGCGACCCACCTCCGCGACTTCGGCCTCCTGGCCGAAATTCTTGATCTGCTCTTTGAGAATCGCAGAGATTTCAGCGGCTTGGATCGCCATTATCCGACCTCTTTCATGACATTGCGGAGATGAGCCAGCTTCGAGCGGACCGAGGTGTCGATCATGCGCGAGCCGACCTTCACCACCAGCCCGCCGATGAGGCTCTCATCGACTGTTACATTGAGCTTGACGTCCTTGCCAACGCTCGCCTTCAACGTCTCGCTGAGTGCCTCGGTCTGCCCCTTGGTCAGAGGCTTCGCGGCCGTCACCTCGGCGGTCACCTCACCGCGCTCGTTCGCGACGAGCGCGCGGACCTGCGCGATCAGATCGGGCAGCACGAAAAGCCGGCGGTTCTGCGCCATCAGGCGCAGCGTGTTGGTCACCGCCTCGCCGAATTCCATCTTCGAGGCGAGCGCCGTGACGGCGGCCCCGAGGTCCTCACGGCTGAAGACCGGGGAGGCGATCGCATCGCGCAGATCGGCGCTCTCGCCGAGGGCAGTGTCCAGTGCGTCGAGGTCAGCTTCGACCTTGTCGAGAGAATTCGATTCCTTGGCGATTTCGAACAGCGCAGTCGCGTAGCGTCCCGCTACTCCCGAGGTCAGTGAAGCTGAGCTGGCCACAAACCACCCTTTCGTTCCCGTGTCCCGCCCCCCGCGAGCGGCCGGCGCGAGGCGCCGTGGGGGGTGTTTACCCTCCCTGACTAAACGGCCGCGGTGATAACAGAGCGGTGAGTTGGTGGCAAGTCGCAGATCCCCCCAGCGCACCGTTTCCTCGCATCCGCGGCACGCGTGCGCGGGCGGCCCGGCCACGGCTCGTCACCGGTTCGGGATTTGGTCGCGTCAGCCCGCCGAACACGTCGAGCGGCCCGCGCGCCGTGACCCGCGACCCTTCCTGCGGCGGGCGGCCGTAGACCTGCTTGGTCGCCTGGACAAGCAGCGCGCCCGCCATGAACTGGGCGTTGAACCGATGCCCGAGCTTTTCCCAGACATGCGCCGTCTGCAGCCAGAAACGCCGGTGCGACGGAGGGCTGTAAAGCGCGGTGGCGTGCCGTTCGGGCAGGAAGCGGTTACGCGCTAGCAGCGTCTCGAGCTGGCCGAAACTGTAGGGCCGCCCGAAGCCGAAGGGCGTGGCGTCCCGCCGGGCCCAGAGGCCGGAGCGGTTCGGCACGATGAAGACGACCTGGCCGCCCGGTGCGAGCACGCGCCAGATCTCGTCCAGAAGCGCGGTCGGATTATCGCAGGCTTCGAGCCCGTGCATCACGACGAGGCGGTCGACGCCGCCCGCCTCGACCGGCCAGTGGGTCTCCTCGACCAGCGCGCTGACGTTGGGACCGGCCGGTGGCCAGGGCATGACGCCCTGCGGCCCGGGCATGAGCGCGACGACCCGGCGGGCCTCGGCGAGAAAGGGCCTGAGGACCGGCGCCGCGAAGCCGAAGCCCACGACGGTCATGCCGTGGACGTCGGGCCAGAAACGGCGCAATGCCTCCTGCAGACCCCGCTGCGCCGAACGGCCGAGCTTGGTCCGGTAGTAGAAGGTCCGAAGGTCCACCACGTCCAGATGCATTGCCGCAGCCTAGCCGATCCGCCAGAGTGGCGCCAAGACAAGAAGGAGGCATCGATGCCGCTCGAGATCGTCACCGTTCCGTGTCGGACCGACAACTACGCCTATCTGCTGCGCGACACGGCGAGTGGCAAGGTCGCTCTCGTGGACGCGCCGGAGGCGGCGCCGATCCGCGCGGCGCTGGCGGAACGGGACTGGCCGCTCGACCTGATCCTGATCACGCATCATCACGACGACCATATCGCCGGCGTGGACGAGCTGCGCCGCGCCTTCCGTCCCGAAGTCGTGGGCGCCGCGGCGGACCGGCGCCGACTGCCCCCCCTCGACCGGGAAGTGGCCGAGGGCGACACGATCGCGGTCGGCGACTCGGTCGGCACGGTCATGGAGGTGCCGGGACATACGGTCGGCCATATCGCCTTCCACTTTCCCGACGGCCCCGCGCTCTTCTCCGCCGACAGCCTCATGGTGATGGGATGCGGCCGGCTCTTCGAGGGCTCGGCCGAGCAGATGTGGGACAGTCTGACGCGGATGGCCGCCCTGCCGGGTGAGACTTTGGTCTATTCCGGGCATGAGTACGCGGCGGGCAACGCCGCCTTCGCAAGCGCACTCGACCCGGCGCACGCTCCGACCCGGGAGCGCGCGGAGGCGATCACGGCTGCCCGGGGCCGCGGAGAGCCGACCGTACCGGCCCCGCTCGGCACGGAACGGCTCACCAATCCGTTTTTGCGAGCCACCGACCCGGACTTGAAGGCGGCGCTTGGGATGCCTAGTTCATCGGATGCACAAGTTTTCGCCGCGATGCGGCGTCGCAAGGACTCATTCTGAGCAGGCGCAGCATTTTTTCGCCATCGCCATCCGGCCGATTGCATTCTTTTTGCGCTTTTCCCGTCAGAGGTTCATACTCGACCCTTGAAGCGCGTGGACTAGAACCGAAGTTTAACAGGTAACGGGTAGGAAATCCTCTACCCTGCCCGAGCGGGCCGCGAGGCCGGCGGGAACATACGGAAGGACGCGGATATGCCCTCTTTCTCGAGCACTCTGGAAGCCGCCATCCATAATGCCCTTGGGCATGCCAACCAGCGCAAGCACGAACTCGCCACGCTCGAGCATCTGCTGCTCGCACTTCTCGACGAGCCCGACGCCTCGCGCGTCATGAAGGCCTGCGGCGTCGATATCGAGAAACTGCGGAAAACGATTGTCGCCTTCCTAGACGAGGAGCTGGAGGCGCTCATCTCCGATATCGAAGGCTCCGAGGCCGCGCCGACCACCGGGTTCCAGCGCGTGATCCAGCGCGCCGCGATCCACGTCCAGAGCTCCGGGCGCTCGGAAGTGACGGGTGCCAACGTGCTCGTCGCGATCTTCGCCGAGCGGGAGAGCCACGCGGCCTATTTCCTGCAGGAACAGGACATGACCCGTTACGACGCGGTCAACTACATCAGCCACGGCGTCGCCAAGGATCCGTCCTATGTCGAGTCGCGGCCGGTCAAGGGCGCCGAAGCCGCGCCCGAACCCAAGGCTCAGGTACAGAGTGGTAAGGAGGCCGAGGAGACCGCGTTGCAGAAGTATTGTGTCGATCTCAACGAGAAGGCCAAGAAGGGTGACGTCGATCCGCTGATCGGCCGTGACCTCGAGGTGGAACGCTGCATCCAGGTGCTGTGCCGCCGCCGCAAGAACAATCCGCTGCTCGTGGGCGACCCGGGCGTCGGCAAGACCGCGATCGCGGAGGGCCTCGCGCGCAAGATCGTCGACGGCGAGACGCCGGCGGTCCTCGCGGAGACGACGATCTACTCGCTGGACATGGGCGCGCTGCTCGCCGGCACGCGCTATCGCGGCGACTTCGAGGAGCGGCTGAAGGCCGTGATGAAGGAGCTCGAGAACCACCCGAACGCGATCCTCTTCATCGACGAGATCCACACCGTGATCGGCGCGGGCGCGACCTCGGGCGGCGCGATGGACGCCTCCAACCTGCTGAAGCCCGCGCTGCAGTCGGGCACGCTGCGCTGCATGGGCTCCACCACCTACAAGGAGTACCGCCAGCACTTCGAGAAGGACCGCGCGCTTGCTCGCCGGTTCCAGAAGATCGACGTGAACGAGCCTTCGGTCGAGGATGCGTTCAAGATCCTGAAGGGGCTGAAGCCGTATTTCGAGGATCACCACGAGATCCGCTACACGCTCGACGCCATCAAGTCGGCGGTGGACCTCTCGGCGCGCTACATCCATGACCGGAAGCTGCCGGACAAGGCGATCGACGTGATCGACGAGGCGGGCGCGGCCCAGCACCTCCTGCCCGAGAGCCGGCGGCGCAAGACCATCACCTCGAAGGAGATCGAGGCGGTGGTGGCGAAGATCGCCCGCATCCCGCCGAAGAACGTCTCCAAGGACGACGCTGAGGTGCTGAAGGATCTCGAAGCCAGCCTGAAGCGGCTCGTCTTCGGTCAGGACAAGGCCATCGACGCGCTCGCCTCGGCGATCAAGCTCAGCCGCGCGGGCCTGCGCGAGCCGGAGAAGCCGATCGGCAACTACCTCTTCACCGGCCCGACCGGCGTCGGCAAGACGGAGGTCGCCAAGCGGCTCGCCCAGATGCTCGGCGTCGAACTGCTGCGCTTCGACATGTCGGAATACATGGAGAAGCACACCGTCAGCCGCCTGATCGGCGCGCCTCCGGGCTATGTCGGCTTCGACCAGGGCGGGCTCCTGACCGATGGCGTGGACCAGCATCCGCACTGCGTGCTGCTGCTCGACGAGATGGAGAAGGCGCATCCGGATGTCTACAACATCCTGCTGCAGGTGATGGACAACGGGAAGCTGACCGACCACAACGGCCGGACGGTGGATTTCCGCAACGTCGTCCTGATCATGACCTCGAACGCGGGCGCGACGGAACAGGCGAAGAACGCGCTGGGCTTCGGCCGCGAGCGGCGCGAGGGCGAGGACACGGTCGCCGTCGAGCGGACCTTCAGCCCCGAGTTCCGCAACCGTCTCGACGCGGTCATCAGCTTCGGCGCGCTGCCGAAGGAGGTGATCCTGCAGGTGGTCGAGAAGTTCGTTCTCCAGCTCGAGGCGCAGCTCATGGACCGCAACGTCCAGATCGAGCTCACGCCGGAAGCCGCGGAATGGCTCGCCGACAAGGGCTACGACGACAAGATGGGCGCGCGGCCGCTCGGCCGGGTGATCCAGGAGAACATCAAGAAGCCGCTGGCCGAGGAACTGCTCTTCGGCAAGCTCGCCAAGGGTGGTCTCGTGGAAGTCGTGGTTCGCGACGGCAAGCTGGAGCTCGAGATCCACTCCGGCGCGCCCCGCATCGGCACCAAGAAGCCGCCGCTCCTGACCGCCGAATAAGCGGGTACCAGAATCAGAAAAGGCCGGTCCCGCGAGGGGCCGGCCTTTTCATTGGCGGCGACCTTTCTAGAAGCGTGCCGGATCAGCCGGCGGTCGCGTCCCGGTACCAGTCGATGATCAGCTTGCGCTCCTCGGGCTGGATCTCCGTGATGTTCGCGGGCGGCATCGCGTGGCTCACGCCCGCCTGCAGGTAGATCTCGCGCGCGTGCTGGGCGACCCGCTGGGGGGTGTCGAGCATCACGCTCTTGGGCGCGATATGGATACCCTCCCAGCCCGGCTCCGGCGCGTGGCACATGGAGCAGCGCGTCAGCACCGTGTCGGCCACCTGATCGAAGTTCTCGGCGGAGGCGAACTTCTCGTCGAGCGGCGACATCGCAAGCTCGGGGCGCTCGCTCCGGGGGCTCGACGAGAGCCACATGATGATGACGAAGATCACGGCGGTGGCGAGCCAGGTCCAGGTCGGATTGCCCTTATGCGCGTGCGTCGTGTTGAAGTAGTGGCGGATCAGCACGCCCATCAGGAAGACGAGGCAGGCGATGATCCAGTTGTACTCCGTCGCGAAGGCCAGCGGATAGTGGTTTGACAGCATCAGGAACAGGACCGGAAGCGTCAGGTAGTTGTTGTGCGTCGAACGCAGCTTCGCGATCTTGCCGTATTTCGCATCCGGCTCCCGCCCTGCCTTGAGATCGGCGACGACGATGCGCTGGTTCGGCATGATGACGAAGAACACGTTCGCCGTCATGATCGTCGCGGTGAAGGCACCGAGATGCAGGAGCGCCGCGCGGCCGGTGAAGAGGTTGGTGTACATCCAGGCCATGACCACGAGCACGCCGAAGAGCAGGATCATCAGCGTGGTCGGGCTTTCCGCCAGACGGGACTTGCAGAGATTGTCGTAGATCAGCCAGCCGACGCTGAGCGAGGCCATCGAGATCAGGATGGCGGCCGGCGCCGAGACGTCGAGCACCGCGCGGTCGACCAGATAGAGGTTGGCGCCGGCGTAATAGACGATGCAGAGCATCGCGAAACCCGAGAGCCAGGTGACGTAGCTCTCCCACTTGAACCAGATCAGCTGATCCGGCAGCCGCTCGGGTGCCACGAGATATTTCTGGATGTGGTAGAATCCGCCGCCGTGGACCTGCCATTCCTCTCCATGCGCGCCCGCCGGGAGATCCGGGGTCTTGCGCAGGCCGAGATCAAGCGCCACGAAGTAGAACGACGATCCGATCCAGGCGATACCGGTGATGACATGAAGCCAGCGTACCGCGAACGCCAGCCAGTCCCATATGATGGCGAAATCGTACATGAAAACCCTCCTGCTTGCCCGGTCAGCTTGCCACATCGGGCTCGGGCAACAAGGGTCATAAAATCGGGGGCAGTTTCCGGTTTATCCTGAAGATCACGCCTCGAGTCTCATTCCGGGAGGCCGCGCCAGAGATGGCCTATGTCAACAATCTCAAGACTTTCGTGCGCGTCTACGAACTTGGCAGCATGTCGGCGGCCGCGCGTGACCAGCGGGTATCGGCGGCGGTGGCGAGCGCGCGGATCGGGGAGCTGGAGAAGCATCTGGGCGTGCGGCTCTTCTCGCGCACGACGCGGAGCCTGCAGCCGACCGAGCAGGGGAGCGTCTTCTACAAGGGCGCGCGGCGGATTCTCGAAACGATCGAGGAAGCCGAGAGCGCCATCGCCGATGCGACGCGGAGCCCGCGAGGCTCGCTCCATGTCGCCGCACCCCTCGGCATTGGCAAGCGGCTGATCGCACCGCTGATCCCCGAGTTCCGGGCCAGGTTTCCGAACGTGGACATCCGGCTCCGGCTCTCCGATCGGCGGCTGGACCTGACAGCCGAGGGGCTCGACCTCGCCTTCTTCCTCGGCACGCCCGAGGAATCGAGCCTCAGGATTCGGCCGATCGCCGAATGCGCGCGGCTCCTCTGCGCGGCGCCCGACTATGTGACGCGGAGGGGAATGCCGGCGGACGGTCATGATCTCGTGGAGGGTGAGCACGAATGCCTGCTGCTGCGCTTTCCCGGCGCGCAGGAATTCGTCTGGACGCTGTCGACGCCAGATGGCCCGCGCCGGTTCGATGTCGGCGGGGCTTACGAATCGGATGATGGCGATGTGCTGACGGGCTGGGCTCTCGCCGGCCACGGCATCATCCTGAAGCCGTATTTCGAGGTGGCGGAGCATCTGGAAAGCGGGCGGCTCGTCCCGGTCGCGACCGGGACGCCACCCTTCGATGCGACCCTGGGGCTCCTTTATCCGCACAAGCGGCTGCAGGACCCGAAGGCGCGCGTCTTCATCGACTTCATGGTCGCCGCCTGCCGCAAGATCCTCGCGGAGGTGAACGAACCGCCCGCCCCCGCGGCGGCGGAGGCTCAGCTGCCCCGGTAGGTCGAATAGCTGTAGGGCGAGAGCAGGAGCGGCACGTGGTAATGCGCCGCCGGATCGGCGACGCCGAAGCGGATCGGGATCAGGTCGAGAAATTTCGGCGCCTCGGTCGCGAGCCCGGCGGCGTCGAGATAGGCGCCGGCGTGGAAGACGAGTTCGTAGGTGCCGACCGCCGACTCGCCCTTCGGAATGACCGGGCCATCGGTTCGGCCATCGTCGTTCGTCACCACGGTCCGCACCAGCGCGCGGCTGTCGCCGTCGAGGCGGTAAAGCTCGATCGTCATTCCCTCCGCCGGGCAGCCGCGGGCCGCGTCGAGGACATGGGTCGTCACATAGCCTTCGGCTTCCGCCATCTCGCTCTCCCTCTCGGTTTCGCCTGTCGGTTCCACCTGTCGTTTCGCTGGCCACCCTGCCCCGGCGAAAGCGCCGAGACCAGACCCGGTCGCCTGAAATAGCTTCAAGAACTTTTTGAAAGGCACGGCCGGTCCGGTCCATTACAAAGGCGGGGAATGGAAAATCACGGGAGCCGCCGCATGAATCGATATCCAAGGAACATGCAGGGCTATGGCGCGCATCCACCCAAGGCCGCGTGGCCGGGCGGTGCGAATGTCGCGGTCCAGTTCGTGCTGAACTACGAGGAAGGCGGCGAGAACTGCCTGCTCCATGGCGACGCCGCCTCGGAAGCCTTCCTGAGCGATATCGCCGGCGCCGAGCCCTGGCCGGGGCAGCGGCACTGGAACATGGAATCGATGTACGAATACGGCGCCCGGGCCGGGTTCTGGCGGCTGCGCGAGATGTTCGTCTCCCGCGGCGTGCCGCTCACGATCTATGGCGTGGCCGAGGCGCTCGCCCGCTCGCCGGCGCAGGTCGCGGCGATGAAGGACGCGGGCTGGGAAATCGCCTCCCACGGTCTGAAATGGATCAACTACCGCCATCACACGCCCGAACAGGAGCGCGCCGACATCGTCGAGGCGATCCGGCTGCATACCGAGGTCGTGGGCGAGCCGCCGCGCGGCTGGTACACTGGCCGAAGCTCGCTCCAGACTGTGGATCTGGTGAGCGAGACCGGGCTTTTCGACTACATCTCCGACACCTATGACGACGACCTGCCGCACTGGCGCGAACATGCCGGGCGGCGGCAGCTCATCATTCCCTATTCGCTCGAAACCAACGACATGCGGTTCTCGGCGGGGACCTTCACCACCTCGGACGACTTCTTCACCTATCTCAGGGACACGTTCGACGTGCTCTACGCCGAGGGCGAGGCGGGCAGTCCGAAGATGTTCTCGGTCGGCCTGCATTGCCGTCTGATCGGCCGGCCGGGCCGCGCGGCCGGGCTCGCGAAGTTCATCGACTATGTGCTGAGCCACGAGAAGGTCTGGATTCCACGCCGGGTCGAGATCGCCGAACATTGGGCGCAGGTGCACCCCGCGCCCGCCATCGCCAACGACGCGCCGAGCCGGCTGGATCAGGACGCCTTCGTCGAGCGTTTCGGCGGGGTCTTCGAGCATTCGCCCTGGATCGCGGAACGCGCCTGGCAATACGAACTCGGCCCCGCCCATGATACCGCGCTCGGCGTGCACAACGCGCTCGCCCGTGCCTTCCGTTCCGCCTCCGAGCAGGAGCGCATGAGCGTCCTGACCGCGCACCCCGACCTCGCGGGCAAGCTCGCGCAGGCCAAGCGCCTGACGGCGGAATCGACGGCCGAACAGGCCGGGGCCGGGCTCGATTCGCTGACCGACGCCGAGCGCGACACGTTCACCGAGTTGAACCGGAGCTACATGGACACCTTCGGCTTCCCGTTCATCATCGCCGTGCGGGGCCTGGGCAAATCGGACATTCTCGCGGAGTTCAAGCGGCGGATCGAAAACGATCAGCCGAGCGAATTCGCCACCGCCTGCGCGCAGGTGGAGCGGATCGCGCTCCTGCGCCTCAAGGACATGCTGCCATGAAAGACGACACCCCGACGAGAACCCACCCGTCCTATTGGGCACCCCACGGCGGGCTGCCGGGCCAGGACCAGCTTCTGACCGGGCGCGCGGTCTTCACCGAGGCCTATGCCTTCATCCCGCGCGGGGTGATGTCCGATATCGTGACGAGCGCGCTGCCGTTCTGGGAAAAGACCCGCGCCTGGATCATCGCCCGGCCGATGTCGGGCTTCTCCGAGACCTTCTCCCAATACATCATGGAAGTTCAGCCCGGCGGCGGCAGCGACCGCCCCGAGCCCGATCCCGAGGCCGAGGGCTGTCTCTTCGTCGTGGAGGGAACGCTCGACCTCACCATCGCCGGCAAGGCGCATCGGCTGGAGCCGGGCGGCTTCGCCTTCATCCCCGCGGGCACGCAATGGACGGCGCGCAACTCGGGCGACGCGGCGGCCCGCTTCCACTGGATTCGCAAGGCCTATGAGCCGGTCGAGGGTCTCGGCCTGCCCGACCCGATCGTCGGCAACGAGCGCGACATCGAGGGCATGGCGATGCCCGATACCGACGGGCGCTGGTCGACCACCCGCTTCTTCGACCACGACGACCTGCGCCTCGACATGCATGTGACGATCGTGAGTCTGATGCCGGGAGCGGTGATCCCCTTCCTCGAGACCCATGTCATGGAGCACGGGCTCTACGTGCTCGAGGGCAAGGGCGTCTACAAGCTGAACCGCGACTGGGTCGAGGTCGAGGCGGGCGATTTCATGTGGCTCCGGGCCTTCTGCCCGCAGGCCTGTTACGCCGGAGGACCGGGCCGCTTCCGCTACCTGCTCTACAAGGATGTGAACCGCCATCCGTCGCTGCGCCCGCGGGGGGTGCCGACGCGATGAGCCGGGAGATCATCGCCGAACCGCTCACCGCCGAGGCCTTCGCGCCCTTCGGCGACGTGATCGAGGCGCGCGGCGCCCCGAGCTTCCAGATCAACGGCGGCATGTGCGACCGCTTCCACGACCTCGCCCGGATGGAATTCACCGGGCCAGAGGCGCGGGTCAATATCAGCGTCGGCTTCGGCCGTCCCTATGCGCTGCCGCTGACGCTCACGCTGCTGGAGCGGCACCCGCTCGGCAGCCAGGCCTTCGTGCCGATGAGCGAGGAGCCGTTTCTCGTGGTCGTCGCGGAGGACGAGAACGGCGCACCGGGCAGGCCCCGCGCCTTCCTGACCGCGCCGGGGCAAGGGGTGAACTATCTGCGCGGCGTCTGGCACGGCGTGCTAACGCCGCTCGGCCGGGCCTCGAACTTCGTGATCGTGGACCGGACCGGAGAGGGCAACAATCTCGAGGAACACAGTTTCGCGGAACCCTGGACCGTCACCGCGGCCTGAGACCCGGATGGTGAACGCGGCCTGAAACAGGGGTATCCTGTTTCAGGCCGTCTTGTTGAATCTGGCGTTCACGCCGGCACAACTCGCTCGGAACAACAGCACCGTTTACTCGACCAGCCGCCGGAGGCGGCTCTTTACTCAGCGCCCGGAATCACACTCCCCGGATGCACCCTACCTAGTGTGGTTTGGTGTCAGCGCCGTGACATCGGCACGCTCGCACTGCGACAGGTCCGTGTCCAGAGCATTTGCCCCGCCAATGGGCAATTTCGTTGTGCAATGCGGAATCTTGCCTATCATCAGGGCGGATTTTCGCCGTTTCTGACCGCTCCGGAGCAGCTCTCGCGCCTGAGCCGGCTCAATTCTCCGCTCAGCTGTCGAATCGGGTCGCGCCTCGCCGCATCGCATCGACGGGCTGACTCAGAATCACCGCCTGATAGGCCCTCTGGTCACAGTTCTGTCGCGGACACACCCGACAGTTGAGCCCGATCGGCGTCATCCGGGTCTGTCCATCGACGTTGAAATCCTCCGCGTAGCAGATCTCCGGCGCATGCTCGACCGTGCAGCCGAGCGTGACGGCGAGCCGGTTGTCCTGGTTGTGCCATTCGAAGGACGGACGATCGACCGTGCGGCTGAAGGTGAAATACTGCGTCAGGTCGGGCATCTCGACGAACTGCGGGATGATCCTGCCCGGCACCCGGAAGGCCGTGTGAATATCGAGCCGCGGGCAGGCGCCGCCGAACTCCGCGAGGTGGAAATCCGTCGCGTTGAACCGCTTCGAGACGTTCCCGGCCTTGTCGATCCTGAGGAAGAAGAACGGCACCCCCTGGGCGCCCTCCCGGTTCAGCGTGGTCGCGCGGTGGCAGGCCTGTTCGAAGCTCACGCCGAAGCGGGTCGCGAGATGGTCCATGTCGTATTTCGACGCCTTCGCCTCGGCGAGAAACGCATCGTAGGGCATGAGCATCGCCGCGGCGAAATAATTGCAGAGCTCGACCCGGCAGCGGCCGAGCTCGCGCTCCCCCTTCATCTCGGACCGGCTCAGGATCTGGTCCAGCACCGGGCCAAGGGCCAGCAGCCCGTACATGTGCGCAAGCTGGAACACCCGGTTCGGATGATCGAGCGCCATGGAAAGCTGGATCTCGCCAACCCGCTCGTCATACTGGCGCAGCGTATGCGGCAGATCCTCGACCGCGACCATGCGGACCGAGATGCCGAGCGACTTCCGAAGCCGGAACTTCAGGTAGGAATAGATCTCGTCCGCCTCCGGCTCCATCTTCTCCCAGAAGGCATCCGCCGCCTCCTCCAGTTCGCGGAAGTGGTTGCGGTTCCGGCGGAAGAAATTGTGGACCGCGGTCTCGGGCGGGGCGGTCACGACCACGCCGCCGCCTTCCCCGCCGTCGCCGAGACTGAGCAACTGGTCCGTCGCCGTGCGGTAGATGCTGTGCAGCTTCAGAAACGCCGTGGCGAGCGTCGGACAATGGACGAGCGCGGCGCGAAGCTGCGGCAGGTCGGGGCGGCATTTCTCGAAGATCGGGTCCTGCAACATGGTCCTGAGGTCCGCGAGCACGGTCGCGGTATCATCCTCGGCGATGTCGCGCCAATCGACGCCGTAGGCTTCGAACAGCCGCAGCAGGACCTGGACCGAGACCGATCTCTGGTTGTTTTCCAGCAGGTTAACATAGGCCGCGCTGATCCCGAGATTGCGCGCCATCTGGCCCTGTGTTTCTCCCCGGTCGGTCCGGAGCCGCCGCAGGCGTGGTCCCACGAAGGTCTTGCGCATCGCATCCCGCTCCGCAAAATTGTGAGTTTACAATATAACAAAACTGTGGAGTTGTGAACTCTCGCATTTACAGCATGACCCGGAATTCCTTCGTTCTGGCGCCGTTTGGGCGCAGGAATGGCCCCAGACAGTCCACGAGAGCGGGACGACAGGAGGAAATCAGGACATGAAGACCGGCATCACCCATCTCGCGATTCCCGGCCCGACCAACGTTCCCGAAGCAGTCCGGCAGGCGATGAACGTGCCGATGCAGGACATGCGCGCACCCGATTTCGGAGATCTGACCGTGGGTCTCTTCTCCGACCTGCGCCGTGTCTTCAAGACGACCAATGGTACAATAATGATCTATCCGGGCTCCGGGACCGCGGCCTGGGAAGCCGCGATCATGAACACGCTCAACGCCGGCGACCGGGTGCTCATGTCGCGTCAGGGCCAGTTCTCGACGCTCTGGGCGCGGATGGCGGAGCAGCTCGGGCTCGATGTCGAACTGGTGGACGTGCCCTGGGGCGCCGGGACGCCGGTGAGCGAATTCGCCCGCCGCCTCGGCAACGATGTCGAGGGCAAGATCAAGGCGGTCTTCGTCACGCATAACGAGACCGCCACCGGTGTCACCTCGGATGTCGGCGCCGTCCGCGCGGTGATGGACGATGTCTATCACGAGGCGCTGCTCTTCGTGGATGGCGTGTCCTCGGTCGGGTCGATTGACTTCCGGATGGACGAATGGCGTGTCGATCTCGCCGTGACCGGCAGCCAGAAGGGGCTGATGCTGCCCGCGGGGCTGGGGATTCTCGCGGTCTCGAACCGGGCGATGGCGGCCTCGCGCCATGCCACGCTGCCCAGGGCCTACTTCCGTTTCGAGGACATGACCTCGTTCAACCGCGACGGCTATTTCCCCTACACGCCGCCGACGCAGCTCTTTCACGGGCTCCGCAAGGCGCTCGACCGGCTGTTCGAGGAAGGACTCGACAATGTCTTCGCCCGCCACCGCCGTCTCGCCGAGGGCGTGCGCCGCGCGACCGAGGCCTGGGGCTACGATCTCGTCGCCGAGCATTGCCGGATCTACTCCGACACGGTGACCGCGATCCGCGTGCCCCCGGAAGTGGACGCCCGCGACGTGATCCGGGGCGCCTATGTGAACTACAACACCTCGCTCGGCTCCGGCCTCGGCCCGCTCGCCGGCAAGGCCTTCCGCATCGGCCATATCGGCGATCTGAACGAGGTCATGTGCCTCGCCGCGATCGCATCCTCGGAAATGGCGCTGGTGGACGCGGGCGCGACGATCGAGCTCGGCTCCGGCGTCGCCGCGGCGCAGGCCTGGTACCGCGACAGCCGCGTGCGCCAGCCGATGGCGATCGCCGCCGAATAGGCCCCCGGAGCGGAAAGCACTGGCGGAAAAGAACACGAAGGGAGGATTCGATGGACATCCACGAGTATCAGGCGAAGGAGATCCTCGCGCGCTTCGGAGTGCCCGTACCGCGCGGCGGCCTCGCCTACAGCCCGGAACAGGCGGGCTACCGCGCCCGCGAAATCGGCGGCTCGGGCTGGGTCGTGAAAGCCCAGATCCATTCCGGCGGCCGCGGCGAAGCGGGCGGCGTCCGGGTCTGCAAGTCCGAGGAGGAAGTGCGCGACTTCGCGACGACCCTCTTCGGCCGCAATCTCGTCACCAAGCAGACCGGCGCGCAGGGCAAGCCGATCTACCGGCTCTGGATCGAGGAAGCGTCCAACATCGCCCGTGAGCTTTACCTCGGCTTCGTGCTCGACCGGAAATCCGAGCGGATCATGATCGTCGCCTCCGGCCATGGCGGCGTCGAGATCGAGGATCTCGCCGAGACCGATCCCGAGAGCCTGCGGCGGATGACCATCGACCCCGCGGTCGGCCTCGCCGACTATCAGGCGCGCGAGCTCGCCTTCGCGCTCGATCTCTCGGCGTCGCAGGTGGCGCAGATGAGCACGGTGCTCAAGGCCTGCTACCGCGCCTATCGCGACCTCGATGCGACGATGGTGGAGATCAACCCGCTCGTCGTGACCGGGACGGGCGATCTGGTAGCGCTCGACGCGAAGATGTCCTTCGATACCAACGCGCTCTTCCGCCGGCCCGAGGTTTCCGAACTGCGCGACCGCGGCCAGGAGGAGGCGCGGGAAAGCGCGGCGGGCGACCATGGCCTGTCCTATGTCGGGCTCGAAGGCAATATCGGTTGCATGATCAATGGCGCGGGCCTTGCCATGGCGACGATGGACATGATCGGCCTCGCCGGCGGCGCGCCGGCCAACTTCCTCGACATCGGCGGCGGCGCCAGCCCGGAACGCGTGGTCCGCGCCTTCCGCACCGTGCTCGACGACAAGAATGTCGAGGTGATGCTGGTCAACATCTTCGCCGGCATCAACCGCTGCGACTGGGTGGCCGAGGGCGTCGTGAAGGCCTTCCGGGAGGTCGATGTGAAGCTTCCCGTCGTCGTCCGGCTCGCCGGAACCAATGTCGAGGAGGGCCGGAAGATCATCGAGGACTCCGGCCTGCCGATCATGACGGCCGACAGCCTCGCGGACGCCGCGCGGAAAGCGGTCGCGTCGGTCGCGCGCAAGGCGGCCTGAGGAGGAGCGAGACCATGGCGATCCTGATCAACGAAACGACCCCCGTCATCGTCCAGGGCATGTCCGGGCGCATCGGCCAGTTCCACGCCGAGGACATGATCAAGCACGGCACCAATGTCGTCGGCGGCGTGACCCCGGGCAAGGGCGGCACCCGCGTGCTCGACCGGCCGATCTTCGATACCGTCCGCGAGGCGGTGCGCGAGACCGGCGCCGAGGCGAGCCTGCTCTTCGTCCCCCCGCCCTTCGCGGCGGATGCGATGATGGAAGCGGCCGACGCCGGCATAAAGACGGCGGTCTGCGTGACCGACGGCATTCCGGCGCAGGACATGATGCGCGTGAAGCGCTTCCTGCGCCGCTACCCCCGCGAGCGGAAGATGCGTCTCATCGGCCCGAACTGCGCCGGCATCATCAGCCCGGGCAAGGGCTTCATGGGCATCATGCCGCCCTCGATCTACAAGCCGGGCCGCGTCGGCATCATCGGCCGCTCGGGCACGCTCGGCTACGAGGCGGCGAGCCAGATGAAGGCGCTCGGCATCGGCGTCTCGACCAGCGTCGGCATCGGCGGCGATCCGATCAACGGCTCATCGTTCCGCGACATCCTCGAGCTTTTCGAGGCGGACCCGGAGACCGACGCGGTGATGATGATCGGCGAGATCGGCGGCCCGCAGGAGGCTGAGGCGGCCGCCTGGGCGTCGGAGAACATGACGAAGCCCGTCGTCGCCTATGTCGCCGGCCTCTCGGCGCCGAAGGGCCGCAAGATGGGCCATGCCGGCGCGATCATCTCCGCCTTCGGTGAATCCGCGCAGGAGAAGGTCGAGATCCTGAGCGCCGCCGGCATCACCGTCGCACCGAACCCGTCCTCGATGGGCGCGACCATGGCCAAGGTGCTCGGCATCCGCGAAGCCGCCTGATCGCGGATCTGATCGCGGTCTGGTCGGGTTCGATCGCGGGTTTGATCGCGATCCGGCCGCCGTCCTGAAATCCTTCCCACCAACTCAGGCCCGGGCAGTCCCCGGGCCTTTTTCCGTCCGCCCTTCGTTTCCGCCCCGCGGTGATCGCCGCGGGAAAGCTGTTGCTCCGCGGGGGGCCGCGGCCCTAAGTCTTGGCTCACAACATCGCGAATGCGTGGCCAGATCCGCCCGAGCGGCGGCGTCCAGCGGGAGAGGAGGAGAACCATCCCCATGAAGAAACTTGTCCTTGCGTCCATCATCGGCGCCTGCGCCGCCCTNCGCGAATGCGTGGCCAGATCCGCCCGAGCGGCGGCGTCCAGCGGGAGAGGAGGAGAACCATCCCCATGAAGAAACTTGTCCTTGCGTCCATCATCGGCGCCTGCGCCGCCCTGCCGGCTTCGGCGCAGACGATCGGCGTCGCGCTGCCGAACTTCGACAACATGTTCCAGACGCTGATCAAGAACGCGATGACCGACTACGCCGAGGGTATGGACGGCGTCACCCTGCAGATGGAAGACGCGCAGCTCGACATCGGCCGCCAGCTCAGCCAGGTGCAGAATTTCATCGCCTCGGGCGTCGACGGCATCATCGTCAGCGTGGTCGATTCCGACGCGACCGTCGCCATGACCAACGCGGCGAAGGACGCGGGCATCCCGCTCGTCTATGTCAACACTGGGCCGAGCGATCCGGACATGCTGCCCGAGGGCCAGGCCTTCGTCGCCTCGAACGAGCTCGAATCCGGCACGCTCGAAGCGCAGGAGATGTGCCGCCAGCTCAAGGAAGCCGGCAAGACCGAGGCGACCGGCGTGATCCTGATCGGCGACCTCTCGAACGAGGCGGCGCGGCTTCGGACCCAGGACGTGCATGACGTGCTCGCGACTCCGGAATGCGAATTCATCGAGATCGTCGACCAGCAGACCGGCGCCTGGCAGCGCCAGACGGCGGCGGATCTCGTGACGAACTGGCTGGCCGCCGGGACGCAGTTCGACGCGGTCTTCGCGAACAACGACGAGATGGCGATCGGCGCGATCCAGGCGCTGAAGAACGCCGGCATTCCCATGGAGGACGTGGTTGTCGGCGGCATCGACGCGACCGCCGACGGCCTCGCCGCGATGCAGATGGGCGACCTCGACGTCACCGTCTTCCAGGACGCCGCCGGCCAGGGCCGGGGCTCGATCGACGCGGTGCTGAAGCTGATCGCGGGCGAGAGCCTCGAACGGCAGATCTACATCCCGTTCGAACTCGTCACCCAGGAGAACATCGATCAGTACCTGAGCATCAACTGAGGCGCTCCGGTCACTCCCGACCCCGCCGTACGGTCCCGGTCAATCGGCCGGGACCGTTTCGCGCATCGACGGACGCTCGGCGAACCGCGCCTCCCAGGCCGCCAGATCCGCGCGGCCCTCGCGCCAGCCGAGATCGCCGAGCCGGAAGTCGAGATAGCCGAGCGCGCAGCCGACGGCGATCTGCCCGCAATCGAGCGGCCCGGCGAGATGCGCCATCCAGCGCCCCTCCAGCGCGTCGAGCGCACGGGTGATCTTGGCGCGCTGGCCGGCGATCCAGGGGGCCGACCGCGCCGCATCCAGCCGCAGCATCGTCTCGTAGCGCGTGAGGACAGCGGCCTCCATGATCCCGTCCGCCGTCGCCTCCAGCGTGAGCGTGTCCCAGAGCCGCGCCGGCGGATAGAGCGCGCTCTTCGCCAGTTCGTCGAGATAGCGGCAGATCACCCGGCTGTCGTAGATCGCCGGCCCGTCCGCGCGCTCCAGCGCCGGGATCTTGCCGAGCGGATTGCGCGCGACCGGCATGGTGCCCGGATCGATCGGATTGCCACCCGCCGGAACAAGTTCGACCTGACCGAGCAGCCCGGTCTCGCGCAGCACCACCAGAACCTTGCGCACGAAGGGCGAGGTCGCCGAGGAATAGAGGCGCAGCCCCGCCGCCTCCGATCCGGGCGTCGTCATCCGACCCGGCCCTCAGTCGACGCGGCGGAGCCGGAACCGGCCCAGCAGCGCGCCGTCGAACTCCACCCCCGGCCCTCCGGGGCGCAGCCGCAGCACGCGGCGGAACTTGCCATGGCCATGGACGGAATTCTCGCCCTCGGCGCGGTGGCCGCGGGCGCCGACCCCGTCGGGCAGGTCATCGAGAACGGTCTCGTGCGCGGGGTCCTTCGGCTGCGACGGGCGCGCACGCGCGGCCGCCATGGTCAGGGCGGCCACGGCGCCGTAGCGCAGGACCATCCAGGCGATGGGTGAGATGGCGATGGGTGCGGGCATCGGACAGCTGTTCCTCGGAGCGCGGGATCGACTGATCCGAATATAGGCACGTTCCACCCCGGCGCAAAGTGCCTTGGGATCGCGGGCCAAATCCGGGCCGATCCCCGATCCGTCCCGGGGCCCGCCCGTAGCAGACTCCGAGCCGGCCCGCGCCCGCCCGGCCCGTTGCGCGGGGCCCCGGAAATGCTAGTCTCCGCGCACTCTCGTCTCGATCCCGAAAGGACACCCGCATGACTGCGAAGACTCTTGCTCTCCTCCTCGCCGCCGTGGCCGCGCTCAGCGCCTGCAACACCATCGCCGGCGCCGGGAAGGATGTCTCGGCCGCCGGCGACGCGGTGACCGACACCGCGGGGGATGTCCAGCAGGACATGTGACAGGACATGTGACCAGTGATGTGAACTCCGGGCCGCGCGAGGTTGCGCGGCTCAGACCGCCTCCGCGAGCAGCGTGGCCTCCGCGCTGCCCGTCACCCGCGCCTCGATCAGGCTTCCCGGAACCGCGCCGCCCGCGATCCGCGTCGGCGCGAAGCCTTCGGTTCGGCCGAGATCAGGGCGCTCCATCAGGAGCGTGACCTTCCGCCCGGTCATGGATGCGAAATGCGCCTCGACCCGCGCGGCGCCAAGCGCGCGCAACCGTGCCGCCCGCTCTTTCGCCACCGCCGGCTCCACCTGTGGCATCCGGGCCGCCGGCGTGCCCGCGCGCGCACTGAACGGGAAGACATGCAGCCAGGTCAGGCCGCAGTCCTCGACGAGCCGCAGCGAATTCTCGAACATGGCCTCGGTCTCGGTCGGAAAGCCCGCGATGATGTCCGCGCCGAACACGATCTCCGGCCGCGCCGCCCGCGTCTCCTGGCAGAAGCGGATCGCATCGTCGCGCAGGTGCCGCCGCTTCATGCGCTTCAGGATCAGGTCGTCGCCCGCCTGCAGCGAGAGGTGCAGGTGCGGCATCAGCCGCGGCTCGAACCGGATCGCCTCCGCGAGCGCCGGATCGACCTCGATCGAATCGATGGAGGAGATCCTGAGCCGGGGCAGGTCGGGCACGGCGCGCAGGATCGCGTGAACGAGATCCCCGAGCTTCGGCGCCCCGTCGAGATCGGCGCCCCAGCTCGTGAGATCGACGCCGGTCAGCACCACCTCGTTGAACCCCTTGCCGCGCAGTCGCGCGATCTGCTCGGTCACCGTCGCCGCCGGGACGCTCCTCGAATTGCCCCGGCCATAGGGGATCACGCAGAAGGTGCAGCGGTGATCGCAGCCGTTCTGGACCTGCACATAGGCCCGCGACCGCGTACCGAGCCCGTCGATCAGCGGCGCCTCCGGCCGCCGCTCGGCCATGATGTCGCCGACGCGGACCGTCGCGCCCGCGCCTCGCGGGTGATCGCGTCCCGGATCACCGCGCCCCAGATCACCTCCGGCCAGACCACCACCGGCCAGACCATCCCCGGACAGGCCACCTTCGGCCAGCGCGGCCCAGGCCGCGGGCCGCAGCTTCTCGGCATTGCCGAGCACCGCGTCCACCTCGGGCATTTCCGCGAACCGCCCCGGCTCGGTCTGCGCGGCGCAGCCGGTCACGATCACCTTCGCGCCCGGGTTCTCGCGGGCGAGCTTGCGGACCTGCTGGCGAGCCTGCCGCACCGCCTCCGCCGTCACGGCGCAGGTGTTGACCACCACGACCGGCTCGGTAAGGCCCGAACGGGCGGCGAGGCTCTTCATCGCCTCGGTCTCATAGGCGTTCAGCCGGCAGCCGAGCGTGGCGAAGACCGGCGACCGGCGCGTCGGCGCGTTCATGACGCGCTCCCCGCCGCGTCCGAGGCCGGAACCGAGGCCGGAACCGAGGCCGGAACCGACGCCGTGACCGGCGTCGCGATCCCGGGCGTCATGATCTCGGGCGCGAGGCGCCCCTCGAAGACCAGCGTCGCCGGACCGGTCATCCAGACGCCGTCCTCGCGCCAGTCGATCCCGAGGTCGCCGCCGTCGAGCCGCACCGTCACGTTCCGTCCGGTGAGCCCGCGGCGCGCCGTCACCACCGCGGCCGCGCAGGCGCCGGAGCCGCAGGCGAGCGTGACCATGCCTCCGCGCTCCCAGACCCGCATCCGGATCGTCTCGCGGTCGATCACCTCGACGAATTCGACATTGGTCCGCTCCGGGAACAGCGGATCGTGCTCCACCGCCGCGCCCCGCGTCACCACATCGACCGCCATCACGTCGGGGACCACGAAGACACAATGCGGATTGCCCATCCCCGCCGCGCCCGGATCGCCGTCGAGCGGCAGCGCATCGAGATCCATCGCGCGCGCGAGCGGCACCCGGTCCCAGGTCAGTTCCGGCCGCCCCATGTTCACGCGGATGAGGCCACCCCCGGCCTGCTCGACCCGCAGCATCCCGCGCCCGGTCCTGAGGTCGAGCCCAGCCGCCCCGCTCTCGCCGAGCAGGAGCCGCCCGACGCAGCGCGTGGCATTGCCGCAGGCCGCCGCCTGGCTGCCGTCCGAATTCCAGAAATCGACCGCCGCCGCCGCCTCGGGATCGTCGCGGATCACCGCCAGCTGATCGAAGCCGACCCCGCGATGCCGGTCCCCGAGCAGCCGGGCGACCGCCGGCGTCACCGGGTTCTCGCGTCCGCGCGCGTCCACCACCACGAAATCGTTGCCGAGTCCGTGCATCTTGAGAAAGCGCAGGCCATCAGGCCGCGCGGTCCGGGGAGAATCACCATCCATGCGCGCTATATAGGCGAGGCTTGGCTCCCGGACCATATTCCCCGCCGGCTTCCCGCGAATCCCGCTTGACCATCCGCCGCCGTACCCCTAAAGACGCCGCAGCCTTGGGGCCCGTAGCTCAGTTGGTAGAGCAACTGACTTTTAATCAGTGGGTCGTGGGTTCGAATCCCGCCGGGCTCACCACGGCTGGATGTGCTTGGTGTCGGGCTGGTAGCTCAGCGGTAGAGCAGTTGACTCTTAATCAATTGGCCGAGAGTTCGAATCTCTCCCAGCCCACCAACACCCCTTCTTTGTTGTCAAAGGCTCAGGAATTTCAGTAGGTTCTAGACGAGCCGGTGGGCCACAAGGGTGGTTCACACGATGACGAGATTGCCTATGCCGAGCCCATGGAAACACCCCAAGACGGGCGGCTACTACGTCCGGGTCAGGGTCCCTACCGAGATGGTGGAGGCCGTGGGGCAGACTTGGGTCAAACGAACGCTGGGAACCAAGGACCCCGCCGAGGCCAAGCGTCGCTTCCCCGCTGCCCTTCAAGGGGTCCAGCGGCAATGGGAGATGGCGTGTCAGAAACCTGCTCCGCTTGCCCGGCAGCAGGTCATGGCTCTCGCAGGGGCCGTCTACAGGGAGCTTTCAGGGCGCTTCCAGGGCCGCGCTGACGGGGCCGATGCCGAGGAATGGGACATCGCCGCCGAGGTCTACGAGGACGCCATGGGCTCGCCCCAGGGCCTCGAACGCCACCTCGGCAGGCTCGTTGACGATGCCCTCGCGGATGCCGGTCTTCGGGCCGACGAGGCCAGCCGTGAAGCTCTCATGGTCGAGGCGGCGCTGGCGGCTCGTCAGGCGGCGCGGTTCAACAGCAAGCGGGCCGAGGGAGACTTCACCGAGGACCCGATGGCCGGGAGGTTCCCACCGAGGGAGGCCGTCAGAGAGCCCGTAGCGGCCCCTACAGGCCCCTCGCTCATGGCCCTTTACGAGCTATGGGAACGGGAGCACAAGGCGGCTGGCGGGGCGGAGAAGACGGCTCGGGACTGGCGCCGAATGGTCGAGGCGTTCGCATCCTTCCAGCGGGAGCGCGGGCTCTCGGATGATGCGGGTGCCATCACTCCGCAGCATGTGACGGCCTATGCCGATCATCTCAGGCATGAAAAGAAGCTCACGGCGAAGACGATCAACGGGAAGCATCTCTCGGCTATCAGCACGATCTTCCGGGAGGGGAAGCGCGCCTTCAAGGTCGCGAACAGTCCCGTCGAGGGCATCGCGGTCCGGGCCGACAAGGCGCGCGTGACGCGCTCCAAGAGCTTCACGGACGAGGAGGCAAGGACCGTCCTCAGGGCCGCGAGGGTCGCCACGGGAAAGCAGCGGGACGCCTTCCGGTGGGTCCCCTGGATATGCGCCTTCACGGGCGCGCGGGTCGGTGAGGTGCTCCAGCTTCGGCGGGAGGACTTCCGGGAGGAGGCCGGTATCTCCTTCGTCCGCATCACTCCCGAGGCCGGGGCGGTGAAGACGGGGAAGTTCCGCGACGTGCCGCTGCATCCCCAGCTTGTCGAGGAAGGGCTCCTCGATTTCGTCAGGGAAGCCAAGCCGGGGCCGGTCTTCCACATGAACCAGCCTACCGAGGTCGGGCGCTTCGTCCGCGAGGCCCTCGGCCTGAGAACCGGGGAGACCGGGGAGACCGGGCCGCAGCCGAACCATGCGTGGCGTCACCGCTTCAAGACGCTGGGCCGTGGGGCCGGTATCGACGTGAAGCTGGTGGACGCCATTCAGGGTCATGCCGATGGCACGGCCTCGGGGAGATACGGGGAATGGCCGCTACAGGCCTTCACAGGGCGATCACGGCCATTCCGAGGCTGGAGGTCTAGCGCCCCTTCCGCCACTCCGTCACGAGCTTCCTGAGGGAGCCGAGGTCATTCTCCTGACCGATGCTCCGGGCAGCCATGCGGCTTCTGCGAACGCGGTCCGGGCTCTCGTCCAGCCATGCGTCGAAGGCCGTCTGGTCCGCCGGGTCGGTCATGCCGGTGGCGATGGCGGCGGCGGCGCGGAGACCCTCGATGGCCTGGGTAAGCTGGGTCGAGGCTTCCGCCGGGGAGACCCTGAGGTCACTCGCCAGCTTGGCCACGAGGCCCTCGGACAATTCGCCCCGCTCGGTCAGTTCATAGACCACGGAAGCGGCGCTGGGCGCGGCGCAGAGGGCGGTCATGGTCGCCTCGGTCTCCTCGTCCGCGACGAACTCCGAGGGCTCCTCGGCACCCTTTCCGGGCTCATCGGGGGCAGCCTGCCGGGCATCCTCGCGGGTCTTGGCGGGTGCCTCCACGGGAGCCGAGGGCGCTTCCCGCGAGGCTTCAGCGAAAGGGCGCGAGATGTTCCCGGCGGCGTCCCGCGTCAGGAAGCCGCGCGAGACCGCGAAGGAAACGCTCATGTCCATCCCGTTCACGGTTACAACGTCCTCCATCGAGACCGGGCGTCTCCCCATGACAGGGGCGCCCGAGGAGGTCTTCGCCGTGGCGAGGATGTCCCCGCTCCGGTTGGTCTCCATCGGCTGGTGGCGGAAGCCTCCGCTGGTCTCGGGGGCACGGTGGCGGGCGAAGTCGGCCTGGGCGGCGGCGTCCACGGGGCGCCCGAGGCCATCGTGCCGGGTCTGCCACGTGGCCCGGCTCTCCTGAGCCTTCGCGGCCATGGCGGCGTCCCAGGCGGGCGTTCCGGGGGTCGGGCTATCAGCGGCCATGATGGTTCCCTACGGTGTAGTAGTGATAGATCGTCTGACCGCAATCGGGATAGAGCACGTCCCGAGGGCGGGGCTGGGGAATGGAACAGCCCTTGGAGGGCGGGGTCGAGCCCGAGGGGCTGCCGAAGGTGGCGTAATCGGCCACGATCGTCGGCACCTCGCCCTCGAAGTCCGGGGGCAGAGCGGCTGCCTCGGCCCGGAGCCTCTCGGCCTCGGCCTTCGCCTTGACGAGCGCGGCCTCGGCCTCGATCACGATGGCCTCGGCGCTCTCGCCCAGCCTGTAGCGGTAGCTGCGCAGGAGGTCAGCCGTCTCGGCGGACTTCGGGGCCTCCTTCAGAAGCAGGGTCAGCCGCATCCTGAGGGAGTAGAGAAGGTTGGCATTGAATGCCATGGTCGGGTCTTTCTCCGGGCCGATAGGCTCCGGGGTTGTGGTGTCAGTTCGGCCAGCGGGACGCGGAGTAATGCGTCGGCTGGTGGTCCCATGAGGGGAGGAGGCGGAAGAAGGCGCGGACCTGGGCGGAGAGCATCGCTCAGAGCCATGATGGTCATGATCGCGGTCGAACTGGCGAGACGCTTGACGTGATCGCGCAGGATGGAGCCAGCCAGCCGCTCGGCCGGATCGGACGCAGCCGAAAGGATCGGCGGGTTAGACATATTCGGAACGAAGGCAGACGGTTTCATTCTGGTTCTCCTGTGCTGGTGGGGATTGCGGGGGTGATGCGGTAATCGCTGTCCGGCCCCAGCCCCTCGATGCGGGCGAGTTCGGCCAGCCGACGCGCGGAACCGCGCCCGGCGAGGACGGCAACAAGGTCGATGGTCTCGGCGATCATGGCGCGTGGGACGGTGACGACAGCCTCTTGGATGAGCTGTTCAAGGCGGCGCAGCGCGCCGATACCGGAACCGGGCATGGATGGTGCCGATACCGCCGGGGTGTCCCGTTCCCCACGCTTTCAGAAGATCGAGAGCTTCCGCGCCGCGCACCTCGCCGATGGGGATGCGGTCGGGGCGCAGGCGCAGGGATGAGCGGACCAGATCGGAAAGCGTCGCCACGCCGTCTTTCGTCCGCATGGCGACAAGGTTGGGCGCGGCGCATTGCAGCTCGCGGGTATCTTCGATGATGAAGACGCGATCCGCGCTCTTGGCGACTTCAGCCAGGAGGACATTGGTCAGCATCGTTTTGCCGGTGGACGTGCCGCCCGCCACGAGAATGTTGGCGCGGGACTAGACAGCGGCGCGTAGCGTTTCCGCCTGATCGGCGGACATGATGCCGGCCGCCACACAATCGGCCAAACTGAACACCGCGACGGCGGGCTTGCGGATGGCGAAGGCAGGCGCGGCAACGACTGGCGGAAGCAGGCCCTCGAACCGCTCCCCGGTTTCGGGAAGCTCGGCCGAAACGCGCGGGCTACGGGCATGGACTTCCGCGCCGACATGATGGGCGACCAGGCGCACGATGCGTTCGCCATCGGCGGCGGATAGGCGCTCGCCCGTATCGGCCAGCCCTTCGGACAGCCGGTCCACCCAAATCCGGCCATCGGGATTCAGCATGACCTCGACCACGGCCGGGTCTTCGAGAAAATGGGCAATGGCGGGGCCGAGCGCGGTGCGCAACATGCGCGCGCCGCGCTGGATCGCTTCCGGCTTGTGGTGATTGGCAGTCATGTCGGCCCCGCTTCTTGACGGGGCGCGACAGACGGTCCCCGCAACGGGGTCGATTAAGAAAGCCCGAAATCGGGCTGCTTCAACAAGTATTTACGCGCGTGCGGCGAGCGGCGGCAATCGGCGGTAAATAGGACGGGTGGTGTTGTCGTAGTCTTGAGGACGCACGCGCAGGATTGGCGGCGGCGATGGCGCTTTACCGATTCGCTGCCTTGCGTGGACGCCCGCCCTTGGCCCCGTTCGCGCGGGACGCGGCGGCCTTAGCCGCCGAAGTGGCCTGACCGGCGCGGCGGGCCATCCATGCCTTTGTGCCGAAGATGCCCGCCATCAGGCCCGGCAGGGACAAGTCAACGTCCAGTTCCTCCCAATGCAGGCCGTAGCCCCGGCCGAGGATTTCGACGGCGGCAAGCTGGTCGTCGGACGCGGCCTCAAGCCCCTGCGCCAGACGCGGCGGAAAGGCGAAGGTGCAGCCATTCTCAAGATCGACAATCACCCGGCCGGAACAACGGTCGTAGCGCGCAGCCGCCGCACGCGGTTCGTTGGCATGTGCGGCACGGCCCCGCTCCAGCGCGGCGTCGATAGCGGTATCGGTCAGTTCAACCATGTATCTCTCTCCATCGCGCGAGGAACATTTCTCTGTTCTCGGTCACGACAGCCATCGCGCGGCGCACTTCGTTCCGCTTCATATCCTCCGCCCAGACCAGTTCCGGCCCGCCATCGGGTCCGGTCAGATTGATCTTGGCGTGACCATCGCCGAACACATGCAAATGCGCGGGCTCGTGGTCGTCTGTGTAGATGACGATGCGCAGCCCATGCGCGCGGTGAATCGTAACCATAGAACCAAATAACCTATCGCGATGGGTTTTTCAAGGAATCATCAGCGCCCGTCTCGCCGGCCGGGCCATCCTGCATGGGGAGTGCGGGCACGTCGCGCGATAGTTCCTTGAGGAACCTATCTCCGGTGGAAAGGCGCTTGCCGAGGGTCAGCATGAAGCCCTCGAACCGCTCGACGCCCTTGGCGCGCGCGGAGGCTTGCGCGCTGTCCGGCAGCGGCGGGGTGATGGTCAGCCAGAAATGGACGAAAAGCGCGACGGTCTCGCCAAGCACGGCGAGATCTTCGTCAAGCGTGTCGATCTGGCGACCAAGCCTGTCCAAGCGGCGCGACATGGCCGCCTCCAGCCGATCCGCCGCATCGCCGGACAGGAAGGAAGCGACGGCGGCCTCGATGATGGCGGATTTCGACACCTGCCGTCGCAGGGCCAGCACTTCGACCTGTTTCAATAACTCGAGATCGAAATAGACGTTCATGCGCGTTCGTGTGGTCATGGGCGGTCCTTCAAAGCTCAATGCCGTCATCGGGGTTCATGGCAACCTGCCGCGCGACCATCCGCATGCGCTGGCGCATGGCGCGGGCCTTGGCCGCATCCACGTCCGGTTCGTCGTCCAGAATGTCGAACTCCTGCGCGGGCGACGGTGGTGGCGCGACGATTTCCTCATGCTCGGGCAATTCCGGTTCACGGCGGATGCCGGCGTTGGCCGGATCGCCATCGGCTTCGGCCGTCGCCGTCGCGGAAGCAGCCGGGGCCGCTATCACGCGGCTCGACCAGTCGTCGGATGACGGCTTCGGTGCGACGGGATTGGCGGCCGGGTCGGGCGGGGTCTGGATGCGTTCCATGAACCGCGCATCCTCGAAATAGCGCGCCTTGATCGCCCGGATCGGCGGCGTTCCGGCGACCATGACGATTTCATCGGATGGCGGAAGCTGCATCACCTCGCCCGGCGTGAGCAGCGGCCGGGCCGTCTCCTGCCGCGATACCATCAAATGCCCGAGCCACGGGGCCAACCTATGCCCGGCGTAGTTGGTGGAATCGCGCATTTCCGTCGCGGTGCCGAGGGCTTCGCTGATCCTCTTGGCCGTCCGTTCGTCGTTCGTGGCGAAGGGCGACACGGACATGGCAATTGTCCAGGATCGCGTTGTTCGGCCCATAGGCGCGCTCGATCTGGTTGAGCGATTGGGCGATCCGAAGGGATTTCATTCCGTAGCCAGCCATGAAGGCGAGCGCGGATTCAAAGAAATCCAGGCGGCCGAGCGCGGGAAATTCGTCCAGCATCAACAGCAGCCGATGACGCTTGCCGGACGTGTTCAAGTCCTCGGTCAACCGCCTGCCGATCTGGTTGAGGATCCACCTTACAAGGGGCTTGGTGCGGTTTATGTCGGACGGCGGCACGACAAGGTAGAGGCTGACGGGCTGGCGGCTTCCGACCAGATCGGCAATGCGCCAATCGCAGCGGGCCGTCACCCGCGCCACAACGGGATCGCAGTATAGCCCCAGATAGGACATGGTGGTGCTGAGAACGGCCGACCTCTCATTCTCACTCTTGTTCAGCAACGCGCGGGTCGACGACGCAATGACGGGATGAACGCCGGCTTCGCCCAGGTGCGGCGTGTCCATCATCGCGCGCAAGGTCGCCTCGACCGGGCGGCGCGGGTCGCTCAAGAAATTCGCGACGCCGGCCAAGGTCTTGTCGGCCTCGGCATAGAGAACATGCAGGATCGCGCCGACCAGCAAGCTATGGCTGGTCTTTTCCCAATGGTTGCGCTTGTCGAGCGAGCCTTCGGGATCGACCAGAATATCCGCAATATTCTGAACATCCCTGACTTCCCATTCCCCTTGCCGGCCCTCCAGCAACGGGTTGTAGGCGGACGATCTGGCGTTGGTCGGATCGAACAGCAGGACGCGGCCATGCTTCGCACGGAAGCCCGCTGTTAGCGTCCAGTTCTCGCCCTCTATGTCATGGACGATGCAGCTTCCCGGCCCGGTCAGCAGCGTCGGCACCACCAGCCCCACGCCTTTGCCTGACCGTGTGGGGGCGAAGCAGAAGACATGCTCCGGGCCGTCGTGCCTCAAATAGTCGCGTTCGTGCCGGTCAAGCACGACGTGAGGATGGCGGCGGCGATGGCAAGGAAGCCGCCCGACACGGCGATGATGCCGCCCTCCACGAAGATCGCGGGCGCATAGGCATCGAAGGAAAACACCACCAGAAGAAGGCGGGCGGATAATAGATCGGCAGGCCCGCCAGCTCGAACCATGGCGCTCCAAGCTGAGATTGAAAGCCGAGGCGGAACGCGGTCCATTGCGTCGCTGCCCACGTCATCACCAGAACGATGGTGAAGACGACGGCGATCTGACCCCAAAGGATTCGGCCTCCGCGCATCCAGGCTCCAAGTCGAAAAAGAGACGGAGCCGATCAGAGAGTAGGCAATTATGGATCAGGCAACAGGAAAGAGGATGCGGGATGGCTACCGGATACTATCGGCGGCAAATAGGACGGGTTGCGTTATTTCGCCTTGCCGCCCTGTTCCTCGGCGCCATTGCGCGCGGGCAAGGTGGCTTTCCCAACAACGGCGAGTGCGGGTCTTGTCCACGGCCGGATCGCGGTGGAGGACGATCCGCGCCACTTCCCGCCAGTCAGCTCCTTCCGCCTCAGCATCGAGCAGGCGGATGTAGGTCACGAAATGCACTTCGTCGTAGATGGTGATGGCGGGGTCGGTCGGAGCCTCGTCCTCTACATCGGGATCAAGCTCCGGCTCCACGCGCATGACTGTCATCCTTCTTGGGAGCGATGCGAAGAATAGGCGCGCAAGGCCGACTAGACGACTGGACACCCTGAAGGACCTCTCGCTTTGACGAGCCTTGGGTGATTCCGTGGCTTTGGCGGCGACGGGGGTATGGGATGTCGGAACAGCGCGGGTTCTTCGATCTGGACG
>NZ_JBKQWU010000017.1:0-82024 GCF_047275745.1 Amaricoccus sp. W119
CCCGCGGGGCGGGCGGGGCGGGGAGATCCGCCGCGCCGCGGGGGGCGGCGGAAAAACCGGTTTCCCCGCCGCCCCCTCCTGCTCTAGAAACCGGGTGCCCCGCCCGCGCGGCCAATGGCCGCTCGCGATGTCCCCGGAGAGATCGCGCGGGGCAGGAATGGGTGTCCGGAGGAACGAGTCTTGAAAGTCATGGTGGTCTGCTCCGGTGGCGGGCATTGGGTACAGATGCGGCGCATCCTGCCCGCCTTCGCGGGGATGGACATCTTCTATGTCAGCGTGGAGCCGGAGCCCGACGCCGATCTCGGGGAGGTGCGCTACTATCCGGTCGCCAATGTGACGCGGCGCAACCCCGGGGCGATCCCGGGCATCCTGCGCCGCCTCGCCCGGATCATCCGGACGGAGCGGCCGGACATCATCGTCACCACCGGGGCGGCGCCGGGGCTGCTCGCGATCACGATGGCGAAATGCCTGCGCCAGGGGCGCACGATGTGGATCGATTCGGTGGCCAATACCGAGCGGCTGTCGCTTTCGGGCTGGCTGGCGCGGCCGGTCGCCGATGCCTGGCTCGTGCAATGGGAGCATCTGAGCCGGCCGAAGGGCCCGTCCTACTGGGGGGCGGTGCTGTGATCCTCGTCACCATCGGTTCGATGTTTCCCTTCGATCGTCTGGTCCGGGCGATGGACGACTGGGCGGCCTGGCACGGTGGAAACGAGGACATCCTCGCCCAGATCGGCGACGGCGCCTACGAGCCCCGGCACATGCGCTGGGTCCGCCGCCTGTCGCGCCCGGATTTCACGGCGGCGCTCGCCGGGGCCGATCTCGTCGTCGGCCATGCCGGGATGGGCACGGTGATCACCGCCGGCGAGCACGGCAAGGCGATCGTGATCATGCCGCGCCGCGCGGCGCGGGGCGAGCATACCAACGACCACCAGGTCGATACCGCCGGCTGGCTCGGCGGGCGCAAGGGGATCTTCGTGGCCGAGGAGGAGGGCGACCTCGGAACCTGCATCGCCCGTGCCCGCGCGGGCGGCGTGGTCGAGACGATCGGCAATTCCGCGCCGACGGATTTCCTCGCCCGCATCCGCGCCTTCGCCGAGGGGCGCTGAGCGTCCCGAGGGCTTTGAAGGCGGGCTTCCGGGCGCCGCCGTTCGGTCCTGAGCACCGCCTCCCAACATCGCCGCCTCGGAGTGGCGGTCATCCGGCATCCTCATTCTCTCGATCGGGCGCCCGCGCGCTCGGCCGCTCCCGCTCAGTTCCCCTGGCCCGGCTTCGCGGCGGCGTCGAGCGTGGCGAGCCGGGCGCGGGCGGCCTCGGCCTCGGGGATCGGCCCACCGGCTTCCGCGTCCGGCCCGCCGGCTCCCGCCTCGGCCGCCCTGAGCGCGCGGGTGTAGCTCGCGCGCGCCGCCTCGGCGCGGCCGAGCGCGAATTCCGCCTCGGCGCGGTGGAACCAGGTCCGGGCGTCGCCGGGCATCGCCTCGGCGGCGGGGGCGAGATGGGCCAGCGCCGCCGCCACCTCGCCGCGCCGGAACAGGATCCAGCCATAGGTGTCGCGGAAGGCGGGCGTCCCGGAGGTCGCGAAGCGCCGGGCGATCTCCTCGGCGCGCGCGAGGCTTTCGGGGTCCGCGCGCGCGCTCGAGAGCAGGCTCGCGAGATTGTTCGCGATCACCGCCGCCGAGGGATCGCGGGCATGAAGCGCCTCGTAGAGCGCGATTGCCCCCTCGGCATCGCCCCGCCGCTCCAGTTCGGCCGCCCGGGCGACGAGAAGCAGCGTGGCCCCTCTCGCGGCTCCGGGCGCGGCTTGGGGCGTGGCCTCGGGTGTGGCCCCGGCCGTGGCGGCGATCCCGGCGTCGAGCGCCCGATCCGCCTCCGCCCCCCGGCCGGCGTCGCGCAGGAGATCGGCGAGCCCCAGCCAGCCCCGGGCCAGCTCCGGCCGCTCCGCGGTCAGCGTCCGGTAGAGCCGCTCCGCCCCGGCCGCGTCGCCATCGCGCCACGCAAGCTCGGCCAGCATCAGCCGGGCGCCCGGGTCGGCGGCGTCGCGGTCGAGCGCCTCGGTCAGGACCCGGCGCGCGCCGGCGCTCTTGTCCGCGGCGAGCAGGGCCCGGACGCGCGCGGCCAGCGCCGCGCCATTTTCGCCTTCGCCCCCGTCTCCGCCCCCGCCTTCACCCCGGGCACCACCCGCGCCCCCGGCGGCGAGATCCTCGAGCAGGGCGGCCATGTCCCCGGTTCCGGCCCCGGTTTCGGCCCCGGTCCCGTCCAGGGTCCGCTCCTGTCCGCGCAGGCTCGCGAGTTCGAGCGCTTCCGCCCGCGCCTCCGCTTCCGCCCGGCGCTCCGGCGTTCCGGCCACGGTCCCTGATGCGGTCCCTGATGCGGTCCCCGATGCGGCTCCGGACGCGCGGATACGCTCCGCGGTCTCGGCGGCGCCGCTCCAGTTCCCGCGCGCGACATGGACGCGGCCGAGCATGTCGAGCAGGTCGAGGTCCTCCGGCTGATCCTCCGGAGTGGCGCGAAGCGCGGACAGGATCACGCTCTCGGCCGGTCCCGGCCGGTTCTCGCGCATCAGGAACCGCGCATAGCGCAGGCTCGTCCCGGGCGCCTGGCGCGAGAGCTCGACCGCGCGTGCCAGGCGCTGGCCGGCCAGCGCGGGGCTGCTGGCCTGGTCATGTGCGAGCGCCATCAGCGTCATGATCTCGGGGTCGTCCGGCGCCCCGGACTCCGCGGCGCGCAGGTCGATGATCGCCTGGCCGGGCTCGCCGGCGTCGAGCGCCAGCCGCGCGCGGAGCCGGAGCGCCTCGGGCAGGCCCGGGTCCCCGGCGAGCACGGCGTCGAGCAGGCGCCGCGCCTCGCCCAGAGCTTTACCGGGGGTCTCACCGGGGACCTCGCCAGGGGCCTCGCCGGGTGTCTCATCGGGTGCCCCGGTTTCGGCCAGCATCCGCGCCAGCATGACCTGGCTCGCGCGCGTCTCGTCGGAGGGTTCCGCGCCCCCGGTGAGCGCGCGGAGCTCGGCGATCGCCCCCGCCCGGTCGCCCTGGTCGAAGAGAAGCCCCGCGCGCAGGCGCCGGAACGGGCGGGGGTCGATCGACCCCGCCGCTCCCCCTTCCGCTTCCTGGGCGGTGATCCGGCCGATCTCGGCCAGCGCCGCCTCGGGTCCGCGCTGCTCGATCAGGAACAGGACGAGGGCATGGGCGATCTCGGGATCGGCGGGCGCATGATCGCGCGCGGCGCGCAGCGTCGATTCGGCGCCGTCCGGGTCGCCCGCGCGGAGATGCCAGCGCGCGAGCGCGAGGCGGATTCCGGCATTGTCGGGAAAGAGCCCGGCCATGGTCCGGAGCGCGGCGCCGGCGGCCTCGGTATCGCCCGCCTGTTCGAAGAGCGCGAGGCGGGTCAGGTGGAGTTCCTCATTCCCGGGCACGGCCTCGAGCGCGGCGTCCGCGCGGGCGCGGGCGCCCGCGGTATCGCCCGCGTTCATCCTGTCGGCGATCAGGATGAGATGCGCGGGCACGTCGGCGGGCATGTCGCGGAGCACGCCCTGGGCCATTTCGACCGCCGCCGCGCGGGTCGCGGGCTGGCGGAAGTCGAGCGTCGCCCTGACGCTCCGCGCCGCCGGGTCCGCCGGATCGATCCGGAGCGCGGCGGTCGCCGCTTCCCCGGCGGTGGTCAGATCGCCGGCGCGGAGCGCGAGCGTGGCCGCGGCGCTCCAGGGCGCGAGGGAGCCGGGCGCGAGATCGGCGGCGCGCAGATACTGGCGCAGCGCCTCGATGTCCTCGCCTAGGGCGCGCAGCAGGTCGGCATAGGCGAGCCGCGCCCCGGCATGATCGCCATTGGCCCTGAGCGCGTCGCGGAGTTCGCGCGCCGCCCCGGCGGTATCGCCCCGGGCCGTGAGGGCGAGCGCGCGCTGGTAGCTCGCCTCGGCCCGCTCCTCGGCGCCGTCGCAGGCGCCAAGCCCGAGGGCGGCGAGCAGGAGGAGAATCGGGCCGGCCAGGCGAGAAATCATTCGGGCGCTCCCGGAAGCCGCCGGCGACCGGGCCGGCCGCCTGTCTTCCGGCAGGATAGGAGCATCCGGAGCTGGCAGGAAAGCCCAGGCGGCCCGGAGTCCCCCTCCCGAAGCCCAAGCCCCGGAAAGCTCGCCGGGGGGCCTGTCGCGTCCCCGGTCTCCGCGTGGTGCTTCTTCCCGTGGCGGCGCCTTTGGCGATCCCGGCGCGGTCCCTCGCGGCACCCTGCGAAGGCGCCTGAGCGAGAATCGGCGCGTCCTGATCGTATCGGATACGAAAAGGCCCGCGGCGATGAGCCGCGGACCTTCCGGGAATGATTCGCTCGGAAGATTCTACCTGAGGTAGATCCGTGCGCCTGGGCGTCCGGTTCCATGTCGCCCGGGTTCGCGTACCCCGTGCCGGTACGCCCGTGCCGTGCGCCAAGCTTGTACCCGTGTCCTGCCCGGGCCCAGAGAGAGCGGGCTCAAGTGAGACCGGGACCCAGAGAGAGACCGGGACCCAGAGAGAGACCGGGGCTCAGCGGGACTGGCTCAGTACCCGGTGCCGCGGAAGACGACGAAGACGGTGACGCAGAGGACGAAGACGTCCGTGGGCAGCGAGAGGCGGCGGGCGTACTGCGTGTCGTAGGCGGCGCGGCCGGCGAAGGAGGTCTCGTTGCGATCGGAGATCTGCCAGAAGCCGGTGAGGCCGGGGCGCAGCCGGTAATAGGCGCGTCCGGGATAGAGCGGGGCCTGGGCGGGCAGCATCGGCCGGGGGCCGACGAGGCTCATGTCGCCCTTGAGCACGTTCCAGAGCTGCGGCAGCTCGTCGAGCGAGGTCTTGCGGATCAGCCGCCCGACGGCGGTGATGCGCGGATCCTTCCGCAGTTTCTGATGCGTGGTCCACTCGGCGCGGGCCCCGGGATCGCTCGCGAGATAGGTTTCGAGCGCGTGCTCGGCGTCGACGACCATGGAGCGGAGCTTCCAGATGCGGAAGACCCTGCCGCCGCGTCCGACACGGTCCTGGCAGTAGAAGGCCGGTCCGCCGTCGCGCTTCACCAGGAGGCCCATGAAGAGCACCACCGGCAGGATGAAGGGCGCCGCGAGCAGCACAGCGAGGATGTCGAAGGCCCGCTTGAAATACTGACGGTAGAATTTGACCCGTTTCGGGTTCCGATCCGCCTTCGCATAGGCGGAGCCGGAAAGACCGACATCGAGTTCCGAGAAATGTGCCATCAATTCACCCAGGCCACGAACCAAACTCACAAAGACAGTACGCCCGAGTGACGCGGACGATGGCACCTGGCGCGGTATGACCGTCGGGGGTCATTCGGCTCCAGCCCTTGTTCCTTGTCCCTCGACGTTTCCCCAGAGGCTTTGATCTTTGGGCGAGTTACCCCTCTCACCGCTCGGCATTAAGACACCTTTAGGGATGAAGCTCAATAAAAATTTCATGATCTTTGAATGGCATCCCCCCTGTGTGGCATTGACGCAGCGTCAACTCGCCGCGACCATCCCGTGGTCGCGGGAGGTGGGCGCGCTTCCCGCGATTCCCCGGGCGGGTCTACAATTCCATGTGAACCTCCATGCGATCCGATGTGGCATTCGTGCCGCGTTTTGCGACAAATCGCGCCTTCGCACAGAAATTATGGCGGAATCCGGGGCATGCGCGCGGCGGGGTGCCTGTAAAGTCATCTCGCGGCGCGGTAAGCTGTAACCTCGTCTGAAAAATGGGGATGCCATGGATCGACGAAATTCGGTATGACGCCCTCGTTTGGCGAGAAACTCGCGCCGACCTGACATCGGGGTGGCCTGGCACCGGAACTGTACTCCGGGAACCGTCACCCCCCAGGGTTGCATCGCCCGGAGTCGCATGTGGCTTCCGGGTGGCTTCCGGGGTTCCGGAGGAACCCGGATGCCGGGAGCGCGGGTCGCGGGACAGGGTGGTGTGGGATGGGTATGGCGAGTACACTGTCGATCTATAATGAGCATTTCGGCCTCGCGGAGCGGCCGTTCACGCTGCTGCCCGATCCGGATTTCCTGTACTGGTCGGACAGTCACACCCGCGCCTATGCGATGCTCGAATACGGCATGCTCACCCATGCGCCGATCACGGTGATCACCGGCGAGATCGGCGCGGGCAAGACGACGCTCCTGCGCCATCTGCTCCGCACGCTGCCCGAGGAATTCACCGTCGGCCTCATCTCGAACGCGCAGGGCAACCGGGGCGAACTGCTGCACTGGGTGCTGATGGCGCTCGGCGTGCCGACCGAGAACGACGCCTCCTATGTCCGGCTCTTCGCGCAGTTCCAGGAATTCCTGATCGAGGAATACGCCTCCGGGCGGCGCACGATCCTGATCTTCGACGAGGCGCAGAATCTCTCGACCGAGACGCTCGAGGAACTGCGGATGTTCTCGAACATCAACGCCGACAAGGACGAGCTTATCCAGCTCGTGCTCGTGGGCCAGCCTGAGCTGCGCGACCTGATCGCCCAGCCGAGGCTCGTCCAGTTCGCGCAGCGCGTGGCGGCGGAATACCACCTGCCCTCGATGACGGCGGAGCAGGTGCAGGCCTATGTGAACCACCGGCTCGCGATCGCGGGCGCCGACCGCGAGATCTTCACGCCCGCGGCCTGCGAATGCGTGCACCATGCCTCGGGCGGGGTGCCAAGGCTCGTGAACCAGATCTGCGATTATGCGATGGTATACGCCTATACCGACGGGGCGACGCTCGTCGACGCGGGCATCGTCGAGCAGGTCGTCGCCGACCGGCGAATGCACGGCAATCTGAAGATGGTCGTCTGACGCCGGTCTCCGGGGATCTCCCCCCGGGCGGTGCGATGGATGGATGCGAGGGCCGCGCCGAGCGGCCGGAACGGGACGGGTAATGGTTAATCTCGATCTGAAATTCTACTGGGCGGTCTTCCTGCGGCGGCTGCCGTATTTCCTGGTGATCGTCGCCTTCCTCTCCGCGCTCGGCCTCACGGTGGCGATGCTGCTGCCGCCCGCCTACACGAGCACCGGGAACATCCTCGTCGAGCCGCAGCAGTTCTCCGAGCAGGTCGCGCAGTCGACCACGCAGGTCGATCCCTACGAGCAGGCGCAGATCATCGAGCAGCGGCTGATGACGCGGGCGAATCTCTCCAAGCTCGCCGAGCGGATCGGACTCTATGAGGGCGTCGAGCCGCCGATGACCGAGGGGGCCCAGGTCAAGGACATCGTCGAGCGGATCACCTTCATCGGCTTCGTGCCGGATGTGACCCGGAGCCCGGGCACGCCCGGCGCCACGATCCTCGGCGTCTCCTTCGACGGGCCGACGCCGGAATTCGCCAACAAGGGCGCCAACGAGCTCGTGAACCTCGTGCTCGAGGAGAACCAGAAGCTCCGCGAGGGCCGCGCCAACGAGACGCTCACCTTCTTCCAGGCCGAGGTCCAGCGGCTCGCGGACGAGCTCGAGAAGCAGAGCGAGAAGATCGCCCGGTTCAAGACCGAGAATTTCGAGGCGCTGCCCGACAGCCTCGAGGAGCGGCGCCAGCGCCAGATCCTCGAACAGGAACGGCTGATCGCGCTCGAACGCGAGGAATCCGACCTCAGGAACCAGCGCGCCACGGTGATCTGGGTGTTCCAGCGCACCGGCCGCTCGGCGAGCGCGGGCGATCTCAGCCCGGAGGAGGAACAGCTCGATGCGCTGCAGAACCAGCTCGTGCAGCAGCGCACGATCTACGCCGCCGACAGCCCCCGGATCCGGATGCTCGAGAACCAGCTCGCCGCGCTGGAGGAACTCGTCGAAAAGCAGCGCGCCGCCCGCGCGGTGCCGGGCGCCGACGGCACGGTGAAGCCAACCTCCGAACTCGAACTCGAACTCGCGCCGATCGACGCGCGGCTCAAGTTCATCCAGGAGGACAAGGCGACGATCCAGCAGTCGCTCGACGACCTCAACGCCTCGCTGCAGGCGACGCCCGCCAACGAGCAGACCCTCGCGGGTCTCGAGCGCGAACTCGCGAATATCCAGAACCAGTACAACAGCTCGGTGGAGAGCGCGGGCCAGGCGACGGTCGGCGAGCGCATCGAGGTGATGTCGCAGGGTGAGCGCTTCAGCCTGATCCAGCCGCCGGCGACGCCCTCCGTGCCCTCGAGCCCGAACCGGCTCCTGATCGCCTCCGCCGGCGTGATCGGCGGGCTGGGCGCCGGGCTCGCCTTCGTCATCCTGATGGAGATGCTGAACCGCTCGATCCGCCGGCCGGTCGAGCTCACCTCGAAGCTCGGCATCCAGCCCTTCGCCACCGTCCCCTACATCCGGACGCCGGGCGAGGCGCAGCGCAAGCGGATGGTCTTCGGCGGCGTGCTCGCCTTCGTCCTCGTCGTGCTGCCGATTACGCTCTGGCTCATCAACAGCTACTATATGCCGATCAACACGCTGACGACCGAGACACTCGAGAAGGTCGGCGTCGCGCCGGAGGAAGCCGAACTCCCCTCGGGCGAGACGCTGGAGGGTGAGACGGCGGAAGAGACGGCGGGCGGAACGACGGAGGAGACCACGGATGGAGCGGCCGGCGGGGCTGCCGACGGGGCGGCGGAGAACGGAACGGGCGCGAGCCCGGCCACCGGTACCGCGCCCGACGCCACGCCCGACGCCACCGGCGCGGAAGCGCCCTGAACCGCCCTGAAGCCGGGGTCGTACCCCGGCTTTCCCAAATCCCTTCGTTCGCGCCCGAGTTTTTGAAAGAGAGACCGATGGAACGCATCCAGGCCGCCATCCAGAAAGCCAAGGAACAGCGCGGCGAAGCCCTGGCCGCCGGTTCGGCTCCGGGCACGGCAACGCATCCGGGACCCCATGCCGGGGTTCATCCGGGGGGCCATCCGGGAGCCCATCAGGGCGGCCATCCGTCGGGACAGACCCGGCAGGCCGTGGCCGCCGCCCGGGCCGCGCGGAGCGAGCTCGTCACCGCGCCCGGCGCCGGCCAGGCCTGGGGCGAGATCGCGAGCTTCGAGCCCGATCCGCGGCTCATGGCGAAGAACCGCGTGGTGACCTTCGCCGACGCCGACCCCGCCCATGTCACCTTCGACATGATGCGCACGAAGCTCCTGCGCGCGTTCCGGCAGAACGGCTGGACCTCGATCGGCATCACCTCGCCGACCGAGGATTGCGGCAAGACGACGACGAGCCTCAACATCGCCTTCAGCCTCAGCCATCAGCCGGAGGTCCGCACCGTCCTCGTCGACCTCGACCTGCGGAGGCCCGCCGTCGCGAAACACCTCGGCCTTCCGACGCCGCAGTCGATGGCGAGCGTGATGCGCGGCACCCGGCCGATCCCGGAGAATTTCGTGCGCTACGGCGACAATCTCGCGATCGGGACCAATGCGAGCGGCATGCGCGATTCCTCCGAGCTTCTGCTCAATCCCGCGACCGCGCAGGGCGTCGCCTCGATCAAGCACGCCTTCGCGCCGGATGTGATCCTCTACGACATGCCGCCGATGCTGCAGAGCGACGACGTGATGGCCTTCCTGCCGCATCTCGACTGCGTGCTGCTCGTCGCCGCCTCCGAGCGGAGCCGGCTCGACGAAGTCGACAAATGCGAGCAGGAACTCGCCGAACAGACCCAGGTGCTCGGCGTCGTCCTCAACAAGTGCCGCTACGGCGGCGAGGACTACGGGTATTACTGAGGCCCTCGGGGCGGACATTCGTCCGCTTCGCCGCCGCCATTCTCCGGGGCCTCACGCCGCCGCGTCACGCGCCGGGGCGGGATTTCCCCGGTGGCGCTCCCTCGGCGAGATCGCGCAGCCGGGCCTCGTAGAGGTCGAGGTTGCGCTCCACGCTGTAAGCCGTCTCGACGAAGGTCCGGGCCCGGGCCGAGAGCGCCGGCAGTTCTCCCTTCGCGCCCGCGATCTCCATGAGCCGCGCCGCCCAGGCCTCGGGCGTGTTGCGGACCCGGTGGCCGGTCTCGCCCTCGATCACGTAATCGGGCAGCGGCGTCACGTCGGAGGCGAGTACCGGCAGGCCGATCATCATCGATTCGAGGATGATCTTGCTCACCCCCTCGTGGTCGCAGGGGTGGCAGAGCAGATCGGCGCCGCGCATGACCTCCCAGAGCTCGGCCTGCGGCGCGAAGGGGCGGATCTCGACCTGCTCGCCGAGTCCGAGCTCGATGAGCCGGCGGGTGAGCGGCTCGCGCGTCGGCCCGTCGCCGATCAGCGTGGCGCGGAAGGGCAGCTTCCCCCTCAGGAGCCCGAGCGCCTCGATCAGCAGGTCCTGCCGCTTCTGGTTCGGCGAGAAACGCGTCGCGCAGAGGAGCGTCAGCCCCGGACCCTCCGAGGGGCCGCGCCAGCCGAGCGCGGTATTGCCGGCATCGACCCCGATATCGGCGAGAAAGCTCGACTGCGGCGCGAAGCCGAGCCCGACCTCGCGCGCGCTCGCCTCGACGAGATCGCGCGAGGAGGGCGAGAGATAGTTGACCGCGTCGACCGCGTTGAAGATCCCGCCGATGCGCGCCGCGAGCCCCGGCCCGCCCGCGCGGATCTCGTCGGCCCAGCTCACCCCCGCCATCCGCATCACGATCGGCATGCCGCGCATCTCGGCGTCGCGGGCGGCGAGCGCCTGGGCGAGGAAGTCCATCTCGTAGAAGACATAGGCCACGTCGAAGCGCCGCCCGGCCTTCGCCGCGGCGCCGAAGAGCTGGCGGCGGACCCGCGCCCAGGCGAGCCCGTCGAAGACCCGGCCGACCGCCGAGCCGCGGAGCCCGAACCGCCGGAAGAGCCGGCCCCGGAGGCTGCGCCGCGGGCTCGCGCAGAGCCGGATCCGCACGCCGTTCCGGGTGAGTTCGCGCGGCGCGCGCCCGGCGTCGGGACGAAGCGAGGCGTAGGTCACGTCATGGCCGCGCGCCGCGAGCCCCTCGGCGATCAGCCGCATGGAATTCTCCGCGCCGCCGACGCGGGTGTCGAGGAAGGGCGACTGTTCGGAAAAAAACAGGATGTTCATCAAGACCTTGATTCGGGTACGGGGCAAGGGCGGTCCCGGGAGCCGGAGGCGGCGGGCGGGACCGGACGGGTGACGCGGGAGACCGATCGGCGGCATAGAACCGGATTCGCGCGGCCTTGCCAAGCGCGGAGCGGTGCTTCCCGGGCCTCCCCGGCGCCTGTCCGCCGGAACAGGTCCCCCGGCGCGGCGTGGCGCACCGGGGCGCATCCGGGGCCCGGGCGTCGGCCGCTTTTTACCACCCGCGCCGATAGTTCCCCACCGGGCCGGGCGCGGCTATGGCCAAATCGTTGCGGCGCACATATACTGCGCGTGTGTGGGGCCGCCGGCGCGGGTTCCGACGCCGCCGGCGGAGTATGCCAGGGCGGGCGCGGAACAGGGGCACGGCGACGTGTGGCCTCCGGTTCTGTATGGTTGCTTTCAGTTGGTTCCCGGATCGCGTAAATGGTGATCGAGGCTTCTTACATCGCGGATGCCCCCCATGGCTGAGACCGCGCGGCCGACGCGCCGCTATCTCCGGGACGACCGTGTCGCCCTCGACGCCGACAAGGCGCGGGCGCGGGAGGAAAGCATCCTCGGGATAGGCGCCGGCACCCTGCTCGTCGCCTATGTCGTCTCGATGATGATCCCGGCGGAGTTCCAGGTCGGGATCCGGCTCACGCCCTATACCGCGCTCCTGCTCGTCATCATCATCCCGCTCTTCCTGCATTTCTTCCGCCAGGTCGCGGAGGGGACGAACCGGGTGATCCTGCTCGATCTCCTGATGGTCGGCTATGTGCTGCTGAGCGGGCTCTCGATCCTCTACAACCACGGGATCGGGCGCGTGATCTTCGTGATCAGCCAGACCGTCTCGCTCTTCGGCGGCTACATGGTCGGCCGGATCCTGATCCGGAACGCGGATGATTACGCGCGATTCTTCCGCTGGTTCTTCTACGGGCTGCTCGTCTGGTTCCCCTTCGTGATGGTCGAGCTTCTGACCGAGCGCATGATCGTGAGCGAGATCCTCGCGCTCGTCTCCTCGCCCCTGCCGCGCGCGGGCAACGACCCGAGGCTCGGGCTGCACCGCGTGCAGGCCTTCATGGAGCATGCGATCACCTTCGGCCTGCTCTGTTCGGTCGGCGTCGCGAACAGCTACTATCTCCTGCGCGAGGCGGCGATGGTCCAGCGGCTGGGCCGGACCGGCTTCTTCGCCTTCATGACCTTCGTCTCGCTCTCCTCGGCGCCGAACATCGCCCAGGGCATGCAGTTCCTGATGATCGGCTGGGACCGACTGTTCGGGGACGCGCGCTACAAGTGGGTTCTCCTCGTCGTGGTCGCCTCGGCGACCCTCTCGGTGCTCCAGCTCGCCTCGCCGCACGGCCTCGTCGGCCTCGTCATCGAGAATCTCGCCTTCGATCCCACCACCGGCTGGGGCCGCACCGAGATCTTCGAATACGGCTCCGCCGAGGTGGCGCGCAATCCCTGGCTCGGCCTCGGCCTGAACGACTGGATCAGGCCATGGTACCGGAAGGGCTCGATCGACAACTTCTGGCTCGTGACGGCGATGCGCTATGGCCTGCCGGCCTTCGTGCTGCTGGCCGGGGGCATCCTGCTGCATCTCGCGATCGTCTTGACGCGCAAGGGGCTCAGCCCCCGGATGACCGACCTGCGCAAGGGCTATCTCATCTCCTGGGTCGGCGTGATCTTCATCCTCGCCACCGTGCATATCTGGGGGGCGGGGCCGCTCTTCATCATGGCCTATCTCGGCGCGGGCTCGATCTTCTACACCGGCTCCGAGGCGCCGGCCCGGCAGGTCTATCGCCGCCGCCGGGAGATCGCCGCCCGGGGCGCCGCGGACCGCCAGGTCCCGCCGCCGGAGAACCGGACGGAGGACCGGACGCCCATGCGCGGCGCGCCCACGCGGGGGAGGCCAACGAGAGGGACGCCCACACGGGGGGCGCCCACGCGGGGCGGGGGTGCCTCCGGAATCGATCCCGGTAGCGCCTCCGGCACCGCCTCTGCCACCACCTCCGGCCGACGCCCGCCGGCGCCCGCCGCCCAGGTCGCCGCGCCGCGCCGTCCCGGTGCGTCCTCGGGTACGTCCTCGGGCGTGCCGCCCTCCACCCCGCCTCCCGCCGGGACCGACGCGCGATCCGCCACCGGGTCTCCCGCGCGTCCGCCCGCCGGCGGGCGTCTGCCCGGCGCTCCCGCCTTTCCCGCAACCCGCCCCTCCTCTTCGAAAGAAACGGACCGGTTCCGCCGATGATCAAGACATACCGACAGATGCTGGAGGTGATGACCCCGCGCGAGCGGCGGATCTTCTACTGGCAGGTGCTGCTTCTTTTCGTGGTCGGCATCTTCGAGACGGCGGGCGTGGCCTCGGTCCTGCCCTTCATGGCGGTGCTGTCGGAGCCCGAGAGCATCCATACCGGCCGGATCTCGATGCTCTACAACGGGCTCGGCTTCACCGACACGCAGAACTTCATGATCTTCCTCGGTGTCGGCACCTTCTGCGTGGTGATGCTCGGGATCTTCGCGCAGATCTACGCGCTCTACACGATCCAGCGTTTCACCAACGCGCGCGCCTATACCCTGAGCTCGCGGCTGCTGCGCGGCTACCTGCGCCAGCCCTATACCTGGTTCCTGAACCGCCATACCTCGGATCTCGGCAAGGCCGTGCTCTCGGAGGTCGACGCGGTGGTGAACCAGACCTTCATGCCGGCGATGAAGATCATCTCGAACTTCTTCATCGCCGGGCTGATCGCGACGCTCCTGATCGTGATCCAGCCCTGGGTCGCGCTCGGGGCGGCGGTGCTCCTGCTCGTCTGCTATCTCGGGATCTTCGTCACCGCGCGGCGCTGGCTCACCCATTTCGGCAAGGAGCGCTACGTCGCGAACCGCGAGCGTTTCCGGATCGCCCAGGAGGCGACCGGCGGCATCAAGGACGTGAAGCTGATGTCGCTCGAGGAGACCTACATCAAGCGCTTCCAGAATCCGGCCCGGCGGATGGCGCGCGCCAATACCTTCAAGGGCGTGGTCAGCGACGCGCCGCGCTTCCTGCTGCAGGGGATCGCATTCGGCGGCATGCTGCTCGTGATCCTCGTCCTGCTCATCACCGGCTCGGGCAGCCTCGGGAGCATTCTGCCGATGCTCGCGGTCTATGCCTTCGCCGGGCTTCGGCTCCTGCCCGCGATGCAGCAGGTCTACAACCAGATCACGCTCCTGCGCTTCAACCAGCCGGTGCTGGAAGGGCTCTACGAGGATCTCAAGGAGATCGAGGCGAACGAGCACAAGCTCGCCGAGGTGCACGAGGCCGCGCCGGTCGCCCTGCGCGAGCGGCTCGAGCTGCGGAACGTCGAATACAGCTATCCCGGCAACGACCGCGCGGCGCTGAGCGGGCTCGACCTCACGATCCACGCCAATACCACGGTCGGCATCGTCGGCGGCACCGGCGCGGGCAAGACCACGGCGGTCGACCTGATCCTCGGCCTGCTCTCGGTGCAGAAGGGCGAGATGCTGGTCGATGGCGTGCCGGTCACCGGGGGCAATCTCCGTTCCTGGCAGAAGACGATCGGCTATGTGCCGCAGCAGATCTTCCTGACCGACGATTCGGTCTCGGCCAACATCGCCTTCGGCCAGCCGCGCGGCGAGATCGACATGGCCGCGGTCGAACGCGCGGCGCGGATCGCCGAGCTGCACGATTTCGTCACCGGCGACCTGCCCCAGGGCTATGACACGCTGGTCGGCGAGCGGGGCGTGCGTCTCTCGGGCGGACAGCGGCAGCGCATCGGCATCGCCCGCGCGCTCTACGCCGATCCGGACGTGCTCATCATGGACGAGGCGACGAGCGCGCTCGACAACCTGACCGAGCGCGCGGTGATGGACGCGGTCCACAATCTCGGCCGCAGGAAGACGATCGTGCTGATCGCGCACCGGCTCTCGACCGTCCAGGCCTGCGACACGATCTTCATGCTCGAACACGGGCGCAAGATCGCCGAGGGCACCTATGACGAGCTGATCGACAACAGCCGCCAGTTCCGCGCGATGGCGGTCGGCCACCCGGCGGAATAGGCGGCGCCGGGGCAGGAACCCCGGGAAACCGGGGCGCGCGCCTCACCCGAGGTCCCAAGGTCGTTCAGGGGATTGAGCGGGGGGATTCGCCCGTTCGCGGACCTTCGTTCGCGTCACGAGGCGGGGACACGAAGGCCGATATGCAAAGCGCATGAGGACCGGTGCGAAGGACTGGTCCGAGAGACTGGCGCGGGTCCGGCTGCCTCCGGCTCGGGGCGGTCTACTTCCGGGCGCCTCAGCGCCCGCCGCGCAGCTTCGCGATGCCGGGTTTCACGAAGCCGCGGTAGACCGAGAAGGCGCCATCGATCGGGATCCGCCAGGCGGCGTTGTAGTGCCGCTTGGCGGAGAGGAAGATCTGGATGTCGCTGAGCGCGCCCCGGCGGTGGATGTAGCGGCTGAAATAGGGGTTCGGCGCGAGGTAGTTCCAGTCCCAGACCTTCACCTTCAACCCTGAGTCGAGGCCCGCGCGGTGGAGCACGTAGGGCAGGCTCAGCTGGTCGCGCTTGGTGAAACGGGCGAGCTGGTCCCACCAGAGCTCCATCGCCGCCTCGAGCGCCGCGCCGCGCGGCTCGCCCCGCCCGTGGCGGCGCAGGATGATCGCGTTCTCGGTGAGGACATGGTTCTCCGGAAGCCCCTCGGCGCGGTAGAAATCCAGCTGCTCCGCCCCGAGCGCGTAGTCTTTGGGCGCGATCTTGCCCACCTGCTTGCAGAAGTCGAACTCGGAAAAGATGTCGCGCCGCTCGCTGTGCGGGAAGAGGCCGATATCGGCGTCCGAGGCGATGAATTCGGCGAGGAGCGGATTGAGATCGGCGATCACCAGCAGGTTGGCGTCGATGTAGATCGAGTAATCGGCCTCCGGGAAGATCTTCATCGGGAAGAACTTCGCATAGCGGTTGCCGAGCGCCGGGCCGAGGCTCGCCGCCGCCTCCGGCATCGGGCGCCAGTTCCAGCCGCGCACGAAGCGCGGGCGGCGGTCGGAGAAGAGTACCGGCTCGATCCCCGGGCTCGCCACGACGGGCGAGAAGATCTGGTCGTAGGCGAGATTGGCGCAGGAATAGAGAATCGTCTTCATCGGTCACTCGGGATACTGGGGAACGGGCGGAAGATAGGGGCGCCCGGCGGCGGGCGCCAGTCCCGGATCAGCTCCGGATCGGCCAGCCCTCGATTAGCCCAGCCCCCGATCAGCTCTGTCCCGGATCGGCCCGGATCGGCCGGGCATCCTGCGGGGCGGAAAAGGCGGACCGGGGTCCGCCGCCCGCGCATTACCGGGTCACGTCCTCGATCATGGCGCGGAATTCGGCGCAGACCTGGGCGTCGGAGGAGCGGTCGGCGACCTGGGCCATGATGTCGCGCGCGCGCGCCCAGTCCGGCCCGCCGAAGGCCGAGGCGACGCGGGCCATGTCGTATTCGAGCTGCGGGATGCCCGTGCCGCCGACATAGAAGGGGTAGTCGTCGCCGAGATACTGCGGCGCGTCCTCGTCATCGCGCCCGACCACCACGACCGCGCCGGCGCGCGCGGCGGTGAAACCCTTCAGGAAGGGTTTCCAGCCGTCATGCGCCTTGGAGCGCCGCACGATCCAGTGGCAGTTGTAGCGCGGCAGGAGCGCGATCCAGCTCATGTCGACATTCGCGGTCTCGAGCGGGACCATGTCGATCATGTTGCGCAGGCTCTCGGGCAGGACCGTGTTGGAGCGGAAGCCGAAATAGGCGGTGCGCGGCCGGTCCGAGGGCGGCGTGCTCGGCGGGATCTCGGAATTCACGTGATGGGTGACGTGATAGATCCGCGTCGCGGGGAAGAGCCGTGCGAGATCGTGGGTCTGGCGGTTCGAGACGCCCATGATCGCATCGGTCGCCGCGACCTTCTCCTCGCTCGGCAGCCGGTCGTCCCAGCTGCCGATGACCGCGCGGTTGCGGCGGCGGAGCGTCTCGAGCGCCTCGGCCGAATGGGTGTCGAGCGCACCCTTGGTGACGATCACCACCCGGTCGCGGAGCGCGCCGATGTCGCTCGTGTAGACCATGTCGATCGCATCGGGGTAGCGCGCGGCGACCATCTCGCTCAGCTGCCTGCCGCGCAGGATGGTCGAGGCGGAATTCGCGAAGGATTCCGCGTAGAGGAAGGCGACGCCGAGCGGCCGGCCAGAGATGGGGCCGGAGGTTGGGCCTGGGATCGGGCCGGAAACCGGACCCGGCGTCTCCCGCGGCCGTGGCGGCGGCTTCGGGAAGCGCCGGGCGGTGAAGGCATTGTAGGAGGCCGGGCCGAGCGCCGCGGGCAGGAGGCGCGCCGGCCCCGGAGCGCGGTCGGCGTCGGGGACGCCGTCCCGGATCTCCGCTTCGGCGCGCGCCGCCCAGGGCCGCGCCGGATCGTGCAGCGCCGCGTAGAGGCTGATCTCGTCGAAGCCGGGCGCCCGCGAGAAGTTCTCCCACCAGGCCGCCGTCACGGCCGTGACCTCGGGCACGCCATGGCGGCGCCAGATCATCCCGGTGTCGCAGAGGCCCCGGTCGCGCGGCACGCCGCGGTCGTCGCAGTCGCGTGCCTGGGCGAGCACCCGCTCCCGGGTCACGCCGGGGCGGGCGAGGTCGCCGTTGACGAGCACGCGCTCGGCGAGATCATGCCAGTCGGCCCCGCCGCTGTGCCGCCACAGCGCGAAATCCGATGGCTGGAGCCAGCGCAGGAGCATCGTGTGGAGATTGCCGACGAGCGCGCGGTCGGGGCGGATGTAGAGCGAGGCCTCCGCGTCCGGCGCGGCTTCGGCCAGCGCCTCGCAGGGGTGGACGCGGGCCCAGGCATCGGCCAGGTCCGGGGCGACGGGCGGGATCAGGCGATGGGTTTCCCAACCCGCGACCGAGTGATCCCCCTGTAGATCCCCCGGGAGATCCTCGCGGTCGGTCAGCAGGATGAAGCGCGGTCCGACCGGCTTCTGGAACAGGGGCGCGGGCAGCGCCTCGGCGCCGAAGGCGGTGGTATAGACGACGATCCGGCGCGCCAGCTCCGGGTCGAGGAAGCTCGGGCGCGTGGGCGCGGGCAGGGTGGGCCAGATGGCCGGATCGAGCCGGCGGCGCAGGAGCTCGCCGGCGGCGCCCCGGGTCGCGCGCGCCTTTCCGGTGAAGAGCGGCGCCGCCTTCTCCCAGCCCCGGCTCCGCGCCGTCAGGACCGCCTCGGCCTGGGCGAGGAAGGCATTGCCGGGCGCCACGCGCCGGGCCTTCGAGACCAGGCGGAGCAGGCGGCCGGGATCGGCCAGGCCGATCCGGCTCAGGCCCTTCATGCCCTGGGTCCCGAACCGGGACGGCGCGCGGCGCGCGGCCGCGAGGGTATCGGCCGTCGTCTCCGCGATCACCGCCCAGATCCGCCGCCGGATCTTGCGGCCGAGCGGGATTCGCGCCGAGGCCGGTCCCGGGATTGGTCCCGGGGGTGTTGGTCCTGGGGCCGGGGCCGTCATGGTCCGGGAAGTGCCGGGAAGATCTGGCGGGGAAATCATCGACCTCGGAACCCTATTGTCACATCGCTGCCGGTTTATCGGCGGCGGAAGGCAAGTTGCAAAGCGGTACTCATGGTGATCGGCGAAAACTGACGTTCATGGTTATCGGATAATCGCGGGTGTGACAAACCGGCGCGGGATTTGACTTCCCCCCCGCGAACGGGCTGATGGGCGCCCGAAGACGGGACCGGAAACGAGGGCCGGAAGGAGAAGGACGGGGATGGAGCGGACGGATTGCCTCATCGTGGGCGCGGGCGTGATCGGGCTCGCGGCGGGGCGGGCGCTGGCGCGCGCGGGCCGCGAGGTGATCGTGCTCGAAGCCGAGGAGATGATCGGCGTCCATACGAGCGCGCGCAATTCCGAGGTGATTCACGCCGGCATCTACTATCCGGCGGATTCTGCCAAGGCGGAATTCTGTGTGCGCGGCCGCGAGATGCTCTACGACTATGCCGCGAAGCGCGATGTGGCGCACAGCCGGCTCGGCAAGATCATCGTCGCGACCGAGGAATCCCAGACCGCCCGGCTCGAGGGAATCGCCGCCCAGGCGCGGGCCAATGGCGTCGCCGATCTCGTCGCGCTCGACCGGGCCGATCTCGCCCGGCTGGAGCCCCGGCTCCGCGGGGTCGCGGGGCTGCTCTCGCCCTCGACGGGCATCATCGACAGCCATGGGCTGATGCTGAGCCTCCGGGGCGAGATCGAGGCGGCGGGCGGGGCGATCGCCTTCGGAAGCCGCTTCGTCGCCGCCCGGCCTCTCCCGGGGGAAAGCGGGTTCGCGGTCACGGTCGAGAGCGGCGGCGAGACCATGACCCTCGCCGCCGACCGGCTCGTCAACGCCGCCGGGCTCTTCGCGGGCGAGGTGGCCGCGACGATCGAGGGGCTCGATCCCGCGCATCGCCGCGAGATCCACTACTGCAAGGGCAACTACTTCTCCTCCGCCGCGCGGGTCCCGTTCCGCCATCTCATCTATCCGGTGCCCGAGCGCGACGGGCTCGGCGTGCATCTGACGCTCGATCTCGCGGGGCAGGGCCGGTTCGGCCCGGATACCGAATGGGTCGAGGCGATCGACTACGAGCTCGATCCCGCCCGGGGCGCGGGGTTCTACGCGGCGATCCGGACCTATTGGCCGGATCTGCCCGACGGGGCGCTCGCCCCCACCTATGCCGGCATCCGGCCGAAGCTCGCGGGACCGGGCGGGGCGGCGACCGATTTCCGGATCGAGGGGCCGGAGACGCACGGGCTCGGCGGCCTCGTCAATCTCTTCGGCATCGAGAGCCCGGGGCTCACCTCCTGCCTCGCGATCGGCGAGGCGGTCCGCGACCGGCTCGCCTGACCTCCGGGGCGCGCGCGCCCGCGGGATCTCGCGGAAGACAGGGAAAGCGGGCAGGGGAGAGGCGGGGTCGGCCCTTCAATTCCCGAACCCGGAGTTCGTCCCCCCGCGAATCCGATGCCCGCGCGCGGGGGGTCCCGGTCCCTTCCCCGGCGCGGTATACGGCCGGGAAGCGAGGAGGCCCCGATGAAATTCCACGACACAGAGCTCGCCGATGCGCGGCTGATCGAGCCGGAACGCCATTCCGATGATCGCGGGTATTTCGCCCGCGTCGCCTGCGTGGCGGAATTCGCCGCCGCCGGGATCGAGGCGGACTACCCGCAGGCGAGCGTCTCGCACAATGCCCGCGCCGGCACGCTCCGGGGCATGCATTTCCAGCGCCCGCCCCATGCCGAGGCCAAGGTGGTGCGCGTGACCCGGGGCGCGGTCTTCGACGTGATCATCGATCTCAGGCCGGAGAGCCCGACTTTCCGCCGCTGGCAGGGGTTCGAGCTTGGCGTGGAGAACGGGCGCATGCTCTATATCCCGAAGGGCTTCGCGCATGGGTTCCAGACGCTCGAGGACGCGACGGACATGCTCTATCTCATCACGCCCGCCTTCGTGCCCGGCCATGGCGACGGGGTCCGCTTCGACGACCCGGCCTTCGCCATCGACTGGCCGCGGCCGGTCAGCGTGATCGCGGAGAAGGACCGGAGCTGGCCGCTCTTCGAAGGGTAGGCGGGGGGCCGGAGGGCGGACATCTGTCCGCCCCCAAGGGTGTCCGGAAGCGGGCGGCCCGATGCCCGCGCCCCTGTCAGACCGTCCCGGGTGTCGTCCAGTAGAGCGTCGGGTCGATCTGATTCGTCGCGCGCAGGTGCTTGATCTCGCGGAGCCGCGTATAGGGCTCGGCCTCGAACATCTCCCGGGTGAGACCGATCCACTCGAACATCGCGCGAAGCTGGCGCGCGCCGCGCTCGGCGGTCCAGGAGGTCTCGAAATCCGGCATGTGCTCGCGGATCTTCGCGAAGGAGACGCGGTAGCTGCGCGTGTCGCCGCCCGAGTCGCCGATCGTGAGCGCGCAGCCCGGGAAGGTCTTCGCGACGATCTCGGCGATCTCGCGGATGCGGTAGTTCTCCGAATCGGCGCCGACGTTGAAGCTCTCGCCCGCCACCGCGTCGCGCGGCGCCTTGAGCGCGCAGAGCATCGCCTGGCAGATGTCATCGATATGGACGATCGGCCGCCAGGGCGAGCCGTCGGAGGTCATCCGGATCTCGCGGATCGTATGGGCGAAGCCCGCGAGGTTGTTGAGGACGATGTCGAACCGCTGCCGGGGCGAGGCGCCATAGGCGGTGGCGTTGCGCATGAAGACCGGGGTGAAGGTCTCGTCGGTCAGGTCCCGCACGTCCCGTTCGACCAGGATCTTGCATTTCGCATAGGCGGTCTGGGGCGCGAGTTCGCTCTCCTCGGTGCGCATCTCGTCGCCGCCCGCGCCATAGGTCGAGCAGGAGGAGGCGTAGATGAAGCGCTTCACCCCCGCCGCGCGCGCCTTGGTGGCGAGCGCGACCGAGCCCTTGTGGTTGATGTCCATCGTCAGCCCCGGATCGTTCTCGCCGATCGGGTCGTTCGACAGTTCGGAGAGATGCACGACCGCGTCGAAACCCTCGAGATCGGAAGCCTCGATCCGGCGCAGGTCCTTCGAGACCACGCGGGGGCGGGTCCGGCCGTCGTCGAACAGCCAGCCGCGGCGGTAGTAGCCGGTATCGATGCCGGTCACGTCATGGCCGGCCTCGATCAGCTTCGGACCCATGATCGCGCCGATATAGCCGTCGGCGCCGGTGAGAAGGACTTTCATCGTTCGAAATCTCGGTATGGTTTGTGATCTTTTTCAGGGAAGGGCGCACCGGGAAGGGTGCGCCCGGGAAGGGATGCGCCGGGAAAGAGTGCGCCGGGGAAGGGTGGCGTCACTCGGCCGCGTTCGCCTTCGGGGCGGGACGGTCCCAGATCCGCCAGGGGGCGTCGCCGCTGTCCCAGAGTTCCTGCAGCACATGCTTGTCGCGGAGCGTGTCCATGTTCTGCCAGAAGCCGGAATGGTGATAGACCGAGAGCTGGCCCGCCTCGACGATCCGGCGCAGCGGCTCGTGCTCCCACATGTCCTCGTCGCCGTCGATGTAGTCGATGACTTCCGGCTCGCAGACGAAGAAGCCGCCGTTGATCAGATGGCCGTCCGTCGCGCTCTTCTCGCGGAAGCCCTTCACGCGTTTCGTGTCGGTGGAGAAATCGAGCGCGCCGAAGCGGCCCGGCTGCTGCACCGCCGTCACGGTCGCGAGCGTGCCCTCGGCCTTGTGGAACTCGATGAGCCTGGTGATGTCGATGTCGCTCACCCCGTCGCCATAGGTGAGGCAGAAGGCCTCGTCGCCGAGATAGTCGCGCACCCGTTTCAGCCGGCCGCCGGTCATCGTCTCGAGCCCGGTATCGGCGAGGGTGACGCGCCAGGGTTCGGAGGCGACGCGGTGGACCTTGACCGAATTGTCGGAGAGGTCGATCGTCATGTCGTTGGCGCGGTGGAACAGGTCGAGGAAATAGCGCTTGATCAGGTGGCCCTTGTAGCCGCAGCAGATCACGAAGTCATTGAGCCCGTGGGCGGAATAGATCTTCATGATGTGCCACAGGATCGGCATCGAGCCGATCTCGACGAGCGGCTTCGGCAGGACCGTGGTTTCCTCGCTGATCCGGGTGCCGTAACCGCCGGCGAAAATAACGACCTTCATCGATAACCCTTCTACTTGTACTCAGGTACGGGCGGCCGGGTTGGCGGCGGATGTCCCGCGCAGCCAGTCACCCCCGGTTTCCGGGGCGGCGGATTCAATTCTCCGAACACCGATCGGCGCCACGATACAGTTACACCCCTCGCACCCCGACGCGGCGAAGCCGACGCGATCACCCTGGGCCGATCTGCCACGAATTTTCGTGAGCGAGGCGATTCTAGCACAGGCCGAGGGACGAGGAACAGTCCTCCCGGGGGGTGGCAGGCCCGGAACGAACCAACATGGCAAACGGCGCCGGTCCGGAAAAATGGTGGAGCGGGTGGCTTTCAGACTGGCGGGTTTCCGCTGGTGAGACTTATATCGTAATCGCGATGGTCGCCGACTCGCTCGCCGACACGTTGCCGCACGACCGAACGATAAGATCCGTTATGTTGTTCAGGGCCTCCCGGAAGGCGATCCGGCGGCCCGCGTGAACCGAGTGCCCGGGAGACATCGCCTTGAAATATCGCGCTGAGATCGACGGCCTGCGGTCGCTTGCCATCCTGCCGGTCCTGGCCTTCCACGCCGGGATCGAACGGCTTTCGGGCGGGTTCACCGGCGTCGATGTCTTCTTCGTCATCTCGGGCTTCCTGATCACGAAGATCATCCTCGACGAGATCAACGATCCCGCCGGCAACCGCTTCTCGATCCTCGAATTCTACAAGCGCCGGATCCTGCGTATCCTGCCCGCGCTCTCGATCGTGGCGCTCTCGACCGCGCTCGCCGCCTGGGCGATCATGCTGCCGAACGAGTTCCGCGCGGCGGGGAAAAGCATCGTCGCGACCGCGCTCTTCCTCTCGAACGTCTATTTCTGGCGCACCTCGGGCTATTTCGCCGACGCGGCTGAGCTGAAGCCGCTCCTGCACACCTGGAGCCTCGCGGTCGAGGAGCAGTTCTACGTCTTCTTCCCGATCATGCTCATGATCGTCGCCCGGTTCCTCGGGCGGAGGTTCCTCCTCTGGATCGGGCTCATGGTCGCGGTCTCGCTCGCGCTCTGCGTCGCGCTGACGCCGAAGGACCCGACCACCGCCTTCTTCCTGCTGCCGACCCGGATCTGGGAGCTCGGCCTCGGCGCGCTGATCGCCGCGGGCGGCGTGCCCCGGGTCGGGTCGGAGCGCGCCCGGGGCCTGCTCGCCTGGGCGGGGATCGGGCTCATCGCCTTCGGCGTGCTGGCGCTGAGCGAGGCCGATCCCTTCCCGGGCTGGAACGCGCTCTATCCGGTCCTCGGCGCCGGACTCGTGATCGCCTATGGCGCGGGCACTTCCGCGGGCGCCCTGCTCTCGACCGCGCCGCTCGTCTATGTCGGGCGGATCTCCTATTCGCTCTATCTCTGGCACTGGCCGGTGATCGTCTTCTACCGGCTGGCCTGGAAGAACGTCTTCGGCCCCCTCGACATCGCCCTCGTCATCGCCCTCTCCTGGCTTCTCGCCGATCTCTCCTACCGCCTCGTCGAGCAACCGTTCCGGACCCGGTCCATCCGGCTCCTCCCGGCGCCCCGGGTGGTCCTGGCGGGTGTCGCCTGTCTCGCGGGCTTTCTCGCGCTCGGCGGTCTCATCACCGCCACCGGGGCGAAATGGCGGAACTATCCGCCCGAGGTGCTGCGCGTCGCCGCCTATACCGACTACAAGGACACCGCCGATTACGCCTATCAGTTCGGCGCGGGCGACGGCTGCTCGGTCTCGGGCTATACCAACGGCGACGGGTTCGACCGGGCGAAATGCCTCGCGACCGAGCCCGGCAAGCCGAACTATCTCGTCGTCGGCGACAGCCACGCGGGCGCGGTCTGGCGGGCGATCGCGCTCGCCTGGCCGGAGGCGCATTTCATCAAGGCCTCGATCAGCGGCTGCCGCCCCGTGCTCGATGCCGAGGGCGAGGCGCCCTGCCGCGATCTCATCAACCACATCCATCGTGATTTCGTGCCGCGCGCCGGGCTCGACGGGGTGATCCTGGTCGGGCGCTGGCGCGCGAGCGACTTCCCGAAGATGGCGCCGACGCTCGAACATCTGAAATCAGTGACCGGCGAGATCGTGGTCTTCGGCCCGACCGTCGAATATGCCGGGGAATTCCCGCTCCTGCTCGCGCGCGAGAAGCTGAGCGGCGTCGACGGCGTGACCGAGGCGGCGCGCGACCCGAGCAAGAAGGGTCTGAGCGACCGGCTCGGCGAGATCGTCCGCGCCGAAGGCGTCGACTATGTCCCGGTCTATGACGCGATCTGCCCCGGTGGCGACTGCGCCGAGACCACGGCCGAGGGCGTGCCGCTGCAGTTCGACTATGGCCATCTGACGCTCCCGGGCGCGCAGCTCCTCATCGCGCGGGTCCAGGACCAGCTGCGTCTCGGGGACGGGCGGGCCGGGGGATAACGCGGCGGGTAACGCGGGCGAATACGGGGCTTTTCCCCGCGCTCCAGTCCCTGTGGGATTTTTCCCACCCCTCCCCCACGTGATTTCGCGCGCCCTTGCGGGGCGGCGCGGGATATCCCACAAGAGGGGCGGCGCGCGCCCCGGGGCCGTCCCGAACGGTGACGGCGCATGGGATGGCGGCGTCGAGGCGGAGAAACGAGTACGATGGCGCGGCGCGACCTGGCGGAGATATCCGGCCTGATCCTGGTGGAACCCGGGAAATTCGGTGATCACCGGGGCTTCTTTTCCGAGACCTACAACCGCCGGCGGCTCGCCGGGCAGGGGTTCGATCTCGAATTCGTCCAGGACAACCATTCGCTCTCGGCGGAGCGGGGCGTGGTGCGCGGCCTGCATTTCCAGAGCCCGCCCCATGCCCAGGACAAGCTCGTGCGCGTGGTGCGCGGCGCGGTCCTCGATGTCGTGGTCGATCTCCGGAAGGGCTCGCCCAGCTTCGGCGATCACGCGGCGGTCGAGCTCTCGGCGGCGAACTGGCGCCAGCTTCTGGTGCCGAAGGGTTTCGCCCACGGTTTCGTGACGCTCGAGCCGGAAACCGAGATGATCTACAAGGTCACCGACTACTACGCCCCCGACCACGACCACGGGCTCCTCTGGAACGATCCCGATCTCGGCATCGACTGGCCGGTGGCGGCGGAGGCGGCGCGGCTCTCCGACAAGGACCGCGCGCAGCCGAGGTTCGCCGGGATCGAGAGTCCGTTCGTCTTTTGACCCGCCATCCTGTGACCCGCCGTCTCTTGACCCGCCATCTTTTGACCCCGCCGTCTCTTGAACCGCGCCCCGCCCGTGCTATCGGAAGGCCGCGAAGGCCGCCGTCCCCGCGCGGGGGCGCGCGGACCGTCCCTGTTTTGACCATGTAACTGGCGGCCCCCGAGGCCGCGACCCGAGGAGTTCAGATGCGGATCACAGTTTTCGGTACCGGGTATGTCGGTCTCGTGCAGGGGGCGATCCTGGCCGAGGTCGGCCATGACGTGCTGTGCGTCGACGTGGACGCGGCCAAGGTCGAGGCGCTCAGGGCCGGGAACATCCCGATCTTCGAGCCCGGCCTCGAGGAGATCGTGAAACGGAACTACGCCGCCGGCCGGCTCCAGTTCACCACCGACGCCGCCGAGGGCGTGGCGCATGGGCCGATCCAGTTCATCGCCGTCGGCACGCCGCCCGACGAGGACGGCTCGGCCGATCTCACATACGTGCTCGCCGTCGCCACGACGATCGCCGAGCACATGACGGAGCCGAAGGTCATCATCGACAAGTCGACCGTGCCGGTCGGCACCGCCGACAAGGTCCGCGCCCGCGTCGCCGAGGTGCTGAAGGGCCGGGGGTCGGACGGGGAGTCGGATCGGGGGGCGGATCGGAGGTTCGACGTGGTCTCGAACCCGGAATTCCTCAAGGAAGGCGCCGCGGTCGCCGACTGCATGAAGCCCGACCGGATCATCATCGGCACCTCCGATCCCGAATCCGAGGAGCTGCTGCGCGAGGTCTACGCGCCCTTCAACCGCAACCATGACAAGATGATCGTCATGGACGTGCGCTCGGCCGAACTCACCAAATACGCCGCGAACTGCATGCTCGCGACCAAGATCTCCTTCATGAACGAGGTCGCCAATCTCGCCGAACGGCTCGGCGCGGATGTGGAGATGGTGCGCGTCGGCATCGGCTCCGACCCCCGGATCGGCTATCACTTCATCTATCCGGGCGCGGGCTATGGCGGATCGTGCTTCCCGAAGGATGTGAAGGCGCTCATTCACACCGCGCGCGAGATCGGCTTCGACCCGAAGCTGCTGCAGGCGGTCGAGGATCGCAACGACGCGCAGAAGGAAGTGATCTTCGCCAAGATCGAGAAGCATTACGGGGGCGATCTGAAGGGCAGGATCTTCGCGCTCTGGGGGCTCTCCTTCAAGCCGAACACCGACGACATGCGCGAGGCGGCCTCGCGCGTCCTGATGGAGGCGCTCTGGGAGGCGGGGGCCTCGGTCCAGGCCTATGACCCCGAGGCGATGGAGGAGACGCAGCGCATCTACGGCGACCGCGAGGATCTCACCCTCGTCGGCACCAAGGAGGCGGCGCTCCGAGGCGCCGACGCGCTGGTGATCCTGACCGAATGGCAGGCGTTCCGCGCCCCCGACTTCGACCTGATCGCCGAGAAGCTCAAGGCGCCGGTGATCTTCGACGGCCGCAATCTCTACGAGCCGGCGCGGATGGAGAAGCGCGGCTTCTCCTATTACGCGATCGGCCGCGGACGGATGTGAGGAGCCCCGCCATGGCGGAGACTGGCATGGCGAAGAGCACGGCGGCGGGCTCGACCCGGCCTGAATCGACCCAGGTTGAATCGACCCGGACGGGACCTGAGCGGGTCCTCGTCACCGGCGCCGCCGGCTTCATCGGCTTTCACACCGCCGCGGCGCTCCTCGGGCGCGGCGACGCGGTCGTGGGGTTCGACGTGGTCAACGACTACTACGACCCGGCGCTCAAGGAGGCGCGGCTCGCCGAGCTCGACCGGATCGCGGCGGAGACCGGCGCCTCCTGGCGCCTCCTCCGCGCCGATCTCGCCGACCGCGCCGCCGTCGAGGCGGCCTTCGCGGAGGGCGTGGAGGGCGCGCCCTTCGACCGGGTGATCAACCTCGCCGCCCAGGCCGGCGTGCGCTACAGCCTCGAGAACCCGCTCGCCTATGTCGAGAGCAACCTCGTCGGCTTCACCCATATCCTCGAAGGCTGCCGCCGGACCGGCGTCAGGCATCTGACCTTCGCCTCGACCTCCTCGGTCTATGGCGGCAACCGGAAGATGCCCTTCGCCGAGGATCAGGGCGTCGATCACCCGCTGCAGTTCTACGCCGCGACCAAGCGGGCGAACGAGCTGATGGCTCATGCCTATGCCCATCTCTACGGGCTGCCGGTGACGGGCCTCAGGTTCTTCACCGTCTACGGCCCCTGGGGGCGGCCCGACATGGCGCCGATGCTGTTCGCGAAGGCGATCTCCGAGGGCAGGCCGATCAAGGTCTTCAACCACGGCGACCACAGCCGCGACTTCACCTATGTCGACGATATCGTCGAGGGGGTGATCCGCGCCTCGGACCGGCCGGCGGTGCCCGATCCGGACTGGGACCCGATGAACCCCGATCCCGCGACCTCGAGCGCGCCCTACCGGATCTACAACATCGGCAACAACGAACCGGTGAAACTCGCCGATTTCATCGCCGCGATCGAGACGGCGCTGGGACGGAAGGCGATCCAGGAATTCCTGCCGCTGCAGCCCGGCGACGTGCCCGACACCTTCGCCGATTCCGCGCGCCTCACGCGGGCGGTGGACTGGTCGCCCGGCACGCCGGTCGAGGAGGGCGTCGGGCGGTTCATCGACTGGTACCGGAGCTTCCACGGGTGAACGTGGCCGCCGCCGCTGTCCCCGTCGCCACCGGTGCCGCCGCGGGTCCGGTCCCTGGCGTGCCGCCGGATGTTTGGGGGGATGCGTCATCGCGGGATGTGTCATCGGGCTGGCAAAACCGCCTCCGGGGCTGATAATCCCCTGCGAGGCGGGTCCGGAAAGCGACTCCCCCAGAGGTTGAGCATGACAAAAAGACACGGCGTTCTGTCGCGGACGATCCAGCGTTCCTATCTCAGCCTGCCGGAGAACTGGCGCGCCGCGATGCCACGGGACATGCGCGGCCAGGTGCGCGACTGGCTCGGCCTCGGAAAACCGGCGCGCTCGCGGGCGCGCGGGCCGCTCGCGGAGCTGGAGGACGGGGCAGCGGCCAAGGGGGCGACCGGGGGAGAAGCGACGAGGGGCGGGCGCGCCTTCGCGGGCGAGATTGATCCGCTCGCGCTCGAGGACCGGCTCTGGTCGGGCTTCGCCGCGGGCGCGCGCGCCGATCTCGAGGCGCTCGCCGGCCTGCCGGGCGAGGCTCCGATCCCCGATCTCTCGAAATCCCGGCAGGCCGAGGCCGCCTGGGCGCTCGCGCGCTGGCACGCGGCGGCGGGCGACGCGCCGCGCGCGCTCGTCCGGCTCGCCCGGCTGCGCGAGCTCGACCCCGGCAAGGCGCGCGGCGCGCGCGCGCTGCTCCTCGAAAGCGACTGCCTGCGCCGGACCGGCGCGGGCGGGGCGGCGCGGGCGCTGCTCGCCCCGGCGCTGGCACGCCAGCCCGACGATCCCGACCTCTGCCTCGCGATGGCGAACAGCTTCCTCATCCCCGATACACCCCCCGATCCCGAGACCGATGCGATCCGGCTCGACTGGGTGAACCGGATTTACCGCGCCCAGGGGCTCGCGGAGATCGCGCTCCGCGATCCGGCGCGGGGACTTCGGATCGACAACCTGACCGCCGCCGCGCCGCCCGAAGCCTGGGCCAAAACCTCGGGCGAGCCGATGCCGAAGGTCAGCGTGATCATGCCGGTTCACCGCGCCGAGGCGACGATCGGCTTCGCGCTCGAGAGCCTGCGCGCGCAGACTTGGCAGAACCTCGAGATCATCGTCGTCGATGATGCGAGCCCGGACGGCACGGCGGCGGTCGCCGAGGGCTACGCCGCGCGCGACCCGCGGGTGAAGGTGCTTCGCCAGGCGGAGAACCGGGGCGGCTATGCCGCGCGCAACCGAGGCTGGCTCGCCGCCACCGGCGATTTCATCACCACGCATGACGCCGACGATTGGTCGCATCCCGAGAAGATCGCGCGCCAGATGCGCTTCCTGCGCGACAATCCGGCGGCGCCGGTCTGTTTCTCGGACTGGGTGCGCGCGACGCCCGAGCTCGGCTTCGGCTGGCTCTTCCGCGCCTGGTCGCGCTTTTCCGGCAAGAGCATGTCCTCGATCCTGATCCCGCGGCCCATGATGGAGCGGCTCGGCGGCTGGGACGTGGCGCGCGTCGGCGGCGATACCGAGATCCTGCGCCGGGTCCAGCATCTCTCGGAAGACCCCGACCTCTCGCCCCAGGCCTGCAAGGGCGTGCCGCTCGCCTTCGCGCTCCACGCGGAGACCTCGCTGACGCGCCAGTCCGCGACGCATGTCCGCACGATGCTCTACGGCGCGCGGCGCGAATACGCCGAGGCGAGCGATCACTGGCGGCGCACGCGGAAGGACCCCGCCGAACTGCGGCTGGACCCCGAGGCCACGCCCGCGAGCCCCCGCCCCTTCCCCGCGCCGCTCGCCGTGCTCGGCCGGAACGGCGAGACGCGGGAGCTCGACCTGCTCGTCATCACCGATTTCGCGATGAAGGGCGGCTCCTTCGTCTCGACCTTCAACACGCTCTCGGCGGCGGTCCGGGCGGGGATGCGCGTCGGCGTCTTCCACTGGCGCCGCTACGATCTCGACATGACCAAGCCGCTCGACCCGAGGCTCCGGGCCCTGGTCCAGCGGGGCGAGGTCGCGGTGATTTCCGCCGGCGAGAAGGTCCGCGCCGCGACGGTGGTCTTCGGCTATCCGGTGATCCTGACCCGGGTGCCCGATCCCCTGCCCGAGATCGACTGCGACGCGGTGATCGTCGTCGTGAACCAGATGGCCGAGCGGATGACCGATGGCGGCGATCCGCAATACGACCCGCGCGCGCTCCAGGCGACGGTGCGCGATCTCTTCGGCCGCGAGGCGGTCTGGGCGCCGATCTCGGGCCTCGTCCACCGGCTGATGCGGGCCGATCCGCGCTATCCGGCGCCCTCGGACGAGATCTGGGTGCCGCTCATCGAGACGGAGGACTGGTGCGCGAAACCGCCGCGCTGGCGCGGGGGGTCGGGTGCGAAACCGGTCATCGGGCGCCATGCGCGCGACGAATACACCAAATGGCCGAGTGATCCCGAGGCGCTGCGCGCCGCCTATTGCGCCGAGCGGCCCTGCGTGGTCGAACTCATGGGCGGCGCGGGGCGGGCGCGCGACGTGATCGGCGCCTTCCCGTCGAACTGGGTGGTGCATTCCTTCGGCACGATGGACAGCCACGCATTCCTCGACCGGCTGGACTTCTTCCTGCACTACCCGCACGAGACCTATATCGAGGAATTCGGCCGCGCCGTGCTGGAGGCGCTGGCCCGCGGCCTGCCCGCGGTGCTGCCGCCGGTCTTCCGCGAGACCTTCGGCGAGGCGGCGGTCTATGCCGAGCCGGAAGAGGTCTGGCCCAGGATCGCCGCGCTCTGGGCCGACGAGGCGGCCTATCTCGCACAGGCCGCGCGTGGCCAGGAATTCGTCCGGGCGCATAGCGACTGGTCACGCTTCCCGGCGCGGCTCGCGGCGACGCTCGGGCGGGGTCCGGGGACGGCCGAGGCGGGGATGGCCGAAACGGGAGCGGCCCAGGCCGCCGCTCAGGGGTGAGCATGGGAAACGAGAACCGGAAGAAATCCGCCCGGGGCGTCGGTGCGCGGCTGCGCGGCTGGTTCGGCCTCGGCCCAGTGACGAAACCGGCGACGGAACCGGTAACGAAACCGGTGGCGAGTCCGGCGGCTGGCCCGGCTCCGGGAACCGGCCGCGCGGCCGCGCTCGCGGGCCCGGACCTGCCCGGCAAGGCGAAACGCTCCGGCAGGAAGGCGGGCAAATCCGGGGCGGGCAAATCCGCGGCGACCGGGGTCCGGCCCGCCGGGCCCGGCCCGGCCCGGGTCGGCAAGGCGGGGGCTGGCAAGGCGGGAATTGGCAAGACGGGGACTGGCAAGAGGCGCGCGCGCCGGCGCCCGCCCGTCCCGCCGATCGGGGATTTCGTCCTGATCCTTGGCGCGATGAAATCCGGGACGACGAGCCTCTACGACTATCTCGCCACCCATCCCGAGATCGCGCCCTGCATCCGCAAGGAGCCGAGCTTCTTCGCCGCGGACCGGCGCAAGAAGACGCCCGGGCGCTACTACCGGCTCTGGCCCGGATACGATCCCGCCCGGCACCGCTATGCGATGGAAGCCTCGGTCGATTACACCAAGCAGCCGCGCTACCGCTATGTGACGCGGTGGATCAGGGACTTCCCGGCCCGTTTCAAGTTCATCTACATCGTGCGCGACCCCGTCGACCGGATCGAGTCGCAGATCGCGCACAACATCGCCAAGGGGCGGATCACCAGGGAAACCTACGGGACCAAGCTCGACAGTGCGATCTCGACCTCGCGCTACGGCTATCAGCTCGACGCCTTCCGCGGGCCGCTCGGAAATCCCGAGGTGCTGCTGCTCGATTTCGACGAGCTCCGGCGCGATCCGATGGCGCTGCTCGCGCGCGTGGTGGATTTCCTCGGGATCGACCCCGGCTTCACCTTCGCCGAGCGCGCGGCCTCGAACACGCGCAAGGCGGTCAATGACAGCGAGAGCTTCCGGCTCAGCCGGGCCGAGCGGGGGCGGTTCCGCGCGAAACTCGCCCCCGACATGGCGCATTTCGCGCGGGACTACGGGTTCGACATCACCCGCTGGGGCTTCCCGGCGCCGCCGCCCGAACCGCTCCGGCTCGCGGAACGGCGCGACACGCTCCACCGCCGCCATCTCGGCGCGCTCGTCGACGAACTCGCGGCGAAGTCGAGGCGCCTGATCGAGATCGGGACCGGCGAGGGGATCGCGCCGGACCGCGGCGGTCTCCGCGAGCGGGTCCTGGCCGATCCCGCCGCGCCCGGCGGGCTCGACGCGCTCGATGGCGGCCGGCGCTTCGATTTCGCCCTCTGCCCGGCGCTCGAACAGGCACCCGACCCGGAGGCGCTGGCGCGGAAACTCCTCGCATCGGCCGACCGGGTGCTGGTCTCGCTCCCCGGCTCCTGGGACGGGCCGGAACGCTGGTTCGGCCGGGAGCCCGACTACCGGGTGCTCATCGAGGAGCCGGGAAGCTCCGATCCGGCCGGCCGCCGGCTGATCGCCTATTACCATAACACCGGAACCGTCCCGCCCGGGCAGGCCGCCCCCCGGAAAGCCGCCCCGAAGGCCACACGGAAAGCCAGGCCGGACGCCGGACCGGATGGCGATCGGGCGGTCGCCATGGTCACCGAATCTCCCTCGGCCGCCGATGATCAGCGACCGGCTTGAGAGCCTCTATCTCGCCCTGCCGCCCTCCTTCCGCCGGCTGATCCCCGAGCATTGGCGCACCGGCCTCCGGAACCGGCTGCTGCCGGAATGGCGGCCGGGGACCCCGGGTTCGCCCCGGCGGATCGAGGACCGGCTCTGGGGCGGTTTCTCGACCCGCGCGCTCGCCGAGCTCGACGCGGTGATCGCCGCCGGCCGCGCCGATCCGGCCCGGGCCAGGGCGGCGGCGGAGGCGTCCTGGGCGCGGGCGCGCTGGGATGTCGCGCGGGGCGATCCCGCGGCGGCGCTCCGCGCGATCCAGGAGGCGCGCATCCTCAATCCCGCCGGCGCCGGCGCCAAGCGGCAGTATCTGCAGGAGGCGAAGCTGCTCCGCCTGCTCGGGCGCGGGGCCGAGGCGCACGCGCTCCTGCCCGCCCGGGGCTTCGACGCCTCGGCCTGGATCATGCGCGCCGCGAGCCACAGCCCGACCGCCGCGCCCGGCGCGGCCGATCCCGCCGCCGCGCTCGCGGCGCTCAACCATGTCTTCCACCGCTTCCGCCTCGGCGGCATCGCATTGCTCGACCCCTCCCGCCCACTCGGCATCGACAATATCGGCCCGGCCCAGGCGCCCGCGCCGGTCCGGGGGCCGCTCGTCAGCGTGATCATGCCCGCCTTCCGCGCCGAGGCGACGATCGGGACCGCGCTCGCGAGCCTCGCCGCGCAGAGCTGGCGCGACATCGAGGTGCTCATCGTCGACGACGCGAGCCCGGACGGCACGGCGGGCGTCGCGGCGGAGTTCGCCGCGCGCGATCCGCGCTTCCGGCTGATCGCCCAACCCGTGAACGGCGGCGCCTATGCCGCGCGCAACCGCGCGCTGACCGAGGCCGCGGGCGAGTTCGTCACCGTGCACGACGCCGATGACTGGTCGCATCCCGAGAAGATCCGGACCCAGGTTGCGCATCTGCTCCGGAACCCGTCCGAGCCGCAGGATTTCACCGCCTGGACCCGCGCGCTCCCTGATCTCACGATCACCGGGACGCTCCGGGGCAGCCGGGCGCTCGTCACCTCGAACCTCTCCTCGCAGATGATCCGGCGCGCGGCGCTGATCGCCGCCGGCGGCTGGGACGATACGCGGGCCGCGGGCGACAGCGAGCTCATCGCCCGCGTCGAGGTGCTCGTCGGCCGCTCCGCGCAGGCCTGGCGCGCGCGGGTGCTGAAACCCGCCTGCCCCTTCTCCATCGGCCGGGTGAGCCCCGACCAGCTCACGCGCTCCGAAGTCACGCATGTGATCTCGCTCCAGCACGGGGTCCGGCGCGAATACCACGAATCCGCCGCGCTCTGGCACGCGGCGCTCGCGCGCGGCGAGGGGCGCGGCGATCTCGCCCTGCTCGGCGCCGCCCGCTTCCCGGCGCCGCCGGCGCTGCGCGCGTCCCGGGCGGAGCCGCCGCCGCTCGATTTCCTCGTGATCGCCGATTTCAACATGCGCGGCGGCGCCTCGAAATCGGCGATCGCGATGCTGGAGGCGGGAAGCCGCGCCGGCCGCGCCGCCGGGCTCCTCCACTACCGCCGCGCCGATCTCAACCTGACCCATCCGCTCGACCCGGAGTTGCGCGCGCGCGCGGTCCGGGCAGGCTGGCGCATCGTGGCGCCGGGCGAGCGCCTCGCGGCGCGCACGGTGATCCTCTCCTATCCGCCGCTCCTCGGCGATGCGATGGACCGCTTCCCCGTCATCGCGCATGAGCGGCTGGCCGTCGCCGTGAACCAGATGGCCGAGCGCGACACCCTGGGCCGCGACCGCGCCTATGATCCCGCGCGGGTCCGGGCCAATCTCGCGACGCTGCTCGGCTCGGAGGGGATCTGGATCCCGATCTCGGGCCGGGTCCGCGCGCTCATGGAGGCCGATCCGCGCTATCCCCGCCCCGATCCCGAGACCTGGACGCCGCTCATCGACGTGGACGACTGGTGCGCGCGCGAACCGGCCTGGCGCGGCGCCTCCCGCGCGCGCCCGGTGATCGGCCGGCACGGGCGCGACCACGCGCTGAAATGGCCGACCGATCCGGAGGAGATCCTCGCCGCCTATTGCGCCGGCCGGCCGGTCGCGACGCGCTTCCTCGGCGGCGCGGCCGAGGCGCGGCGCAGGCTGCGCCGCTGGCCCGCGAACTGGTCGGTCGCGCCCTATGGCGGCGATGTGCGCGCCTTCCTCGGCGATCTCGATTTCTTCCTGCACTATCCCGACCCCCGGTATATCGAGGAATTCGGCCGCGCGCCGATGGAGGCGATGGCGGCGGGCGTGCCGGTGATCCTGCCGCCGGAATTCGAGCCGACCTTCGGCCCGGCGGCGCTCTATGCCCGCGCCGCCGAGGTCTGGCCGCTGATCGAACGGCTCTGGGCCGACCGCGCCGCCTGGACCGCGCGCGCCGAGGCCGGCCGGGCCTTCGTCCGGGGCACCTGCGATTCCCGGCTCTTCGCCGGGCGGCTCGACACGCTCGCGGCGCTCGCGCCCGGACGAATTTCGGGCCGGATCTCCGCGCCAGATGCCTTGCCCGGTGCCTCGCCCGATACCGCGCCAACCGACACACCGGCCGAAGGCTGAGATGGCGGGGGCCGCGTCCGGGACGGATGGCAGGGAGGAGGCCGGCGGAGAGGACGCCGGGATGGGGGAGGCACCGGCGCTCTCGGTCATCGTGCCGGTCTACCGGCAATGGGAGATGCTCCCCCTCCTGCTCGCGGATCTCGCGGCCCAGGAGGACGTGCCGCCCTTCGAGGTCATCATCGTCGACAACGAGCCCGACACCCCGGGGCCGCGACCCGGCGTCCCGGACACCACGACCCGTCCCGCGACCCGTTTCGCACTCCGCCATATCGATTGCGCCACGCCCGGCTCCTACGCGGCGCGCAACGCCGGCGCGGCGGTGGCGCGGGGCGGGGTCTTCGTCTTCACCGACGCCGATTGCCGGCCCGCGTCCTCCTGGCTCGCCGCGCTCACGGGCGCGGCCGCGGCCGAACCGGAGGCGCTGCTCGCCGGGCCGGTCGAGGTCGTGGGCGGCGAGACGCCGAACGCCTGCGAGATCTACGACATGATCCGGGGCATCCCGCAGGCGCGCTATGTCGCCCGGGGTTATGCCGCGACCGCCAATCTCGCGGTGCCGGCGGCGGTCTTCACCGCGCTCGGCGGCTTCGATCCGCGCCGCTTCTCGGGCGGGGACGCCGAGTTCTGCCGCCGCGCCGGCGCCGCGGGCCATCCGCTCCGCCTCGTCGGGGCGGCGGTCACGCGGCATCCGGCGCGCGCCGACTGGGGCGAGCTCGCGGCGAAGGCGCGGCGGATCAAGGGCGGGCAGATCCGGGGCGGCCCCCTGCCCCGCCGGATCGCCTGGGTCCTGCGTACACCGCTGCCGCCCCTGCGCGACACCCGCGCCTATCTCCGCGCCGAGGCGCCCTGGCGCTGGCGGCGGACCGCGGTCGCGCTCCGCTTCCGGCTCTGGGGGGTCGAGGTGGCGGAAATGCTGAGGCTCCTCGCCGGGGGGACGCCGGAGCGGTAGGGCGGGACCTATGGACCGCGTTCCGTGAGCCGCGATCCGAACCCATGCGCGGCGTAATGGGCGAAATACCAGGCGGCGCGGGGGAGGGAGAGGCCGACCACGCGGCGGTAGAGCATCCAGGTGTCGCGCGCGGCGACGAGCTTGTTGCCCGAGAGCGAGGCGGCGGCGACGCGGTAATCGGCCAGCACCTCCGGGAGCCCATGCGCCGCCTCGACGCTTTCGAGCAGCCGGAGCCAGAGGCCGTAGTCCTGGCGGCGGCGGACCTCGGGCATCTCCACCGCGCCGAAATGCGCGCGGTCATAGACCGCCGTCAGGCAGCCGATCACGTTGCGCCGCAGAAGCTCCCCGCGCGTCACCCGCGCGGGCACCGCGACGGTGCCGAGCGCCCGCCCCGCCCCGTCCACCCGCCGGTAGGCGGTGAAGCTGAAGGCATGGCCCTCCGCCGCCATGAAACCGATCTGGCGCGCGAGCTTTTCCGGGTGCCAGCGGTCGTCGGCGTCGAGAAAGGCGATGTAGCGGCCGCGCGCCGCGCGGAGCCCGAGGTTGCGCGCGACGCCCGCGCCGCCGTTTCGCCCCGTCGCGAGCGCACGTATCCTGGGATCGGCCGCCACCGCCCCGGCGATCAGCGCCGCCGAGCCGTCGGTCGAGCCGTCGTCGATCAGGAGATGCTCCCAGTCGGAAAGGCTCTGCGCCCGGACCGAGGCGAGGGTCGCGCCAAGCGTCCCGGCCGCGTTCCAGACCGGGGTGACGACCGAGACCAGCGGGGCGGGAGACGAGGCGGGAAGCGGGGCGATCACAGGTCGAGGAGCGCCGTCGCGTGCCGGCGCAGGAGATAGGCGCCGATCACGAAGAGGCCGAGCGAGAGGCCGACCACATAGGGGATCGAGACGTATTGCGGGTGATAGCCGCCATAGATGCCCGCGCGCATCAGCCCGATCACATGGGCGACGGGGTTGAACCAGAGCACATCCCGCAGCCCGGCCGGCACCGCCTCGTAGAGGAAGAGCACGCCCGAGAGGATGAATTTCGGCCGGCTCAGGATCTTCCAGACCGAGCGCCAGGTCGGAAAGAACCGGAAGAGCACGCAGTTGAGCGCGCCGACGCCGAGCCCGATCAGCGCGGCGAGGAAGAAGGCAAGCGCGATCAGGCCGAGGTCGAGCTGGACCGGCTGGTCGATGGAGAGGAAGATGATGATGTAGAGCAGCACGCCGACGACGAGCATGGTCAGCGTCGAGAGCAGGAACTTGGCGAGAACCGCGTCGAGCATGGTGACGACGGGATAGGTCAGGAGCCCGCGGTTCGAGCGGATCGCGCCGGTGACCGCGTTCGAGACGTAGTTGTAGGTGTTATAGGGAATGTAGCCGCTCGCGTAGAAGAGCAGGAAGCTCGAGCCGAGCGGCGGCGAGCGGAGTGCGAGGCCGAAGGCGATCGAGAGCAGGAGGATGCCGCCGAGCGGCTCGGCGATCGCCCAGAAATAGCCGCCCCAGGAGCGGCCGAAATTGGTCTGCATCTCGCGCACCATCAGCGCGAAGAGCACCCGCAGCCGCTGGAAGCGCACCTTTCCCGCCCGCGCCGCCGGTGCGATCACGGCGGGGCCACCCGAAGATCTCGGCGTGGTAGATCCCCCGGAAGATCCCGCGATGGAAGATCCCGCCGCGGCAGGCCCGGTCGCGGGACCGGCCGGGGTTTTCCGGGAGCTGCCTGCCATGGAGGGGTCCATGGATGGGTTCACGGATGCGTTCGTGGCCATCGCGCCGTCGTCCATGGGCTTGTCCGGGGATAACGTTGCACTCCGGCACCGCCGGCCTGCGACCTTGCGCGGATCGTCCGCCCCGGTTTGCTTTCATCGGGGGCAAGGAGTAAACCTTGCCCGGTTGCGATGACAAGCATGGTTTCGCGTCAGCTTCCGGGGGTTCGATGACAAATTCGCAAGGCCACCGCGCCGGACCCCGCCGGGGACTCCGGGCCGTCGGACCGGCGGAGCCCCCAGTGAAATCCGGCGTGAAATCCGGAGTGAAATCCCGGACGGAACCTCCGGCGGAATCCCCGATGGAATCCGGGGGGAAACCCCGCGTGGGCGCATCCGGCCGTTTCCCCGAAGCGGGCGGCCTGCCCGAAGGCTCCCCTCAGGGCTCCCCCGAAGGTTCTCCCGAAGCCGTCCCCGGAACCACTCTCGCGGGCCAGCCCGAAGGTCACCCCGCGGATCGGCCCGCGGATCGGCCCGAACATCCGGTCGCCGGGTCCGGAAGGACGCGGCTGGTGCCGGACGAGACGCTCGCCGCGCGCCGCGCCGCCCGCCGTGTCCGCCGCGCCACCCGCGCGGAAGCCGCCGGGGCGGCCCGGGACGGGATGGCCCAGGACGGGGTTGTCCGTGAGGGGGCGCCCGAGGTTCGGCCAGAGGCTCAACCGGAAGCTCAGCCCGAGGTTCAACCCGGGGTTCAATCCGAGGCTCAGCCCGGCACCCGACCCGGAACGCGCCACACAGCCGGGCCCGCGGCCGCGCCCGCGCGGGAAACGGCGCCGGAGCGCGCGCCCGGGACGCCATCCGGGCAGGGCCCCGGACGGAAGCCGAACTACGCCGCGATGCGCGCCGCGCGGAAGGTGGAACGGGCGGCCGAACGGGAGCGGGAGCGCGAAGCCGCCCGCGCGGCGGCGCTCGACCCCGAGGCCGAGGATTTCGCGCCGCGCCCCGGCCTCGGGGCCAAGCGACGCCGCGCCGACCCCGAGCTCGCCCCCGGCGAGATCGAACGGACGGTCGCGAACCAGCCCGAGGTGCGGCCGGCGCGCCCCGAGACGCGCCATCTCGTGCTGGCGTCGAGCTTCCTCGCGCTCGTGCTGCTGCCCTTCCTCGTCGTCGCCACCTATCTCTACACCCGCGCCGCCGACCAGTTTCACTCCGAGGTCGCCTTCTCGATCCGCTCCGAGGACGCGGGCGCCGCCTCGGGCATTCTCGGCGCGCTGACCTCGATCGGCTCGGTCTCGGCCTCCGATACCGACATCCTCTTCGAATACATCCGCAGCCAGAAGATCGTCGAGGAGATCGACCCGGAACTCGGGCTCCGCGCGATCTACAACAAGGCGCCCTCGGATTTCTGGTTCTCGCTCGGCGCGGACCCCACGATCGAGGCGCTGCACGGGCAATGGGACCGGATGGTCGAGGTGAACCTCGGCTCGGCCGGGATCATCGAGGTGACGGCCAGGGCCTTCGATCCCGCCGACGCGCGGCGGATCGCCGAGGCGATCCTCGCCCATTCCGGCGCGCTCGTGAACCGGCTCTCGGGCCAGGCGCGCGCCGATGCGATCCAGTTCGCGAGCGGCGAGCTCGCCCAGGCCGAGATCAACCTGCGCGACATGCGCCAGCGGATGAACGATTTCCGCCGCGAGCACCGGCTGGTCGATCCCGCCGCCGACGCCGCCGGCCAGGCCGGGCTTCTGGCCGCGCTGCAGGGCCAGCTCGCCCAGGCGCTGGTCGATCGCGACATGCTGAGCACCTACGCCGCCGAGGGCGACCAGCGGATGATCCAGGCCAACCGGCGCATCGACGCGATCACCGAGCGGATCGACCAGGAACGCGCGACGCTCGGCGTCGAGGGGGTCGAGGGCTCTCTGCCGGACGTGCTCTCCTCCTACGAGGAACTGCGCGTCGATCTCGAATTCGCCAATACCGCCTATACTCAGGCGCTCGCCGGCGTCGCCGCCGCCAAGGCCGAGGCCGGCCGCCAGAGCCGCTATCTCGCGCCGCATATCCAGCCGACGCTGGCCGAGACCTCGCTCTATCCGCGGCGCGCGATCCTCGCGGGGCTGACGCTGCTCTTCCTCTCGCTCGGCTGGGGCGTCGCGATGCTGGTCTACTACAATGTGCGCGACAACCGCTGATCGGCGCGGGACCGGAGGCCGGACCGAGCGCCGGGTAGCGCGCGAGCGATGATCGAATTCCGCGACGTCTCGAAATACTACCCGACGCCCGGCGGGCGGAAGGTGGTGCTCGACCATCTGAACCTGACCCTGCCCTCGGGGGCGAAGATCGGCGTGCTCGGCCGCAACGGCGCCGGCAAGTCGACGCTGCTCGGCATGGTCGCGGGCACCGCGCATCCGAACCGGGGCGAGATCCGGCGCCACGCCTCGATCTCCTGGCCGCTCGGCTTCGCGGGCAGCTTCCACGCCGATCTCACCGGGGCGCAGAACGTGCGCTTCGTCGCGCGGATCTACGGGATGGATACCGACACGCTCGTCGATTACGTCGAGGATTTCGCCGAGCTCGGCGAGTTCATGGACATGCCGGTGCGCGCCTATTCCTCGGGGATGAAGGCGCGGCTCGCCTTCGGCATGTCGATGGGGATCGCCTTCGACTGGTATCTCGTCGACGAGATCACCGCCGTCGGCGACTCGGCCTTCCGCCGCAAGTCGCTCGCGGTGTTCCAGGACCGGCTGCGCGAGGCGGGGCTGCTCATGGTCTCGCATTCGATCGGCACGATCCGGAGCTACTGCGACAGCGGTCTCGTGCTCGAAGGCGGAACCGCGCGCTATTTCGAGGATGTGGACGAGGCGATCGCCCATCACGAACGCAACATGCGGCGGCGCTGAGCGCCTCCGCTCCGGTCCCGCGGGGTCCACGGGGACCGGGCCTCGGCGTCTTCCCCCCGCCCGGGGCGGCCGGCGTTGCAATCCCGCGTCGGGCGTGGAAGGTTCCGGCCAAAACCCGCGACCGCGCCCCCCGCCGGCCGGTCCCGGGATCATCCGAGAAGAGCCAAGGGCCGGGTAGGTTTCATGTTCTGGATGTCCCTGGCCGATCACGGCCCAAGGACGGCGCTGTTCCTCGGGGACGGGTCGGAGATCAGCTACGCCGAACTCGCGGCGCGCGCCGATGCGAGCGCGGAAGCCGCCCGGGACGCGATCCGCGAGATCGCGCCCGGATTCGACTCAGACTCCGGTCCGGAATCGAATTCGGAGAGCCCGCGGCCGCTCGCGCTCGTCGAATGCGCCAATGTCGAAGCCTCGGTCACCGCCTATCTCGCCTGCCTGCGCGCGGGCTGGCCGGTCATCCCGGTGGCGGAGGGCGCCACCCGCAAGGACCCCCGGCTCATCGAGACCTACCGGCCGAACCTGATCTTCCGTGAGGGGAAGGCAGGCGTGGGAAAAGCGGGCGCGGGAGAAACGGGCGCGGGAGAAACGGGCTGGGCCTGGGAGGCGGGCGATCCGGAGCCGGCCGCGATGCATCCCGATCTCGCGGTCCTGCTCTCGACCTCGGGCACGACCGGGGCGGCGAAGCTCGTCCGGCTCTCGCGGGCCAATATCGCCGCCAACGCCGCCTCGATCGTCGAATATCTCGCGATCACGGACCGGGACCGGGCGATCACCACCCTGCCCTTCCACTATTCCTACGGCATGTCGGTCCTGCACACCCAGCTTCTCGCCGGGGGCGCGCTGATCCTGACCGACGCCTCGGTCACCGAGGAGGATTTCTGGGATCTCGCCCGGAGCGGCGGGGCGACCTCGCTCGCCCTCGTGCCCTTCCAGTTCGAGCTTCTGGAGAATTCGGGCTTCGCGGAACGGGCACTGCCCTCGCTGCGCTATGTGACCCAGGCCGGCGGCAAGCTCTCCCCGGTGCTGGCGCGGCGCTTCATCGAGATCGGGCAGGCGAAGGGCTGGGAGCTCTTCGTGATGTACGGCCAGACCGAGGCCAGCCCCCGGATCGCCTATGTGCCGCCGAAGGCGCTGTCCTCCCATCCCGAAGCGATCGGCATCCCGATCCCGGGCGGCCGGCTCTGGCTCGCCGACGACGCCGGCGCCGAGATCACCGCGGCCGACACGCCGGGCGAACTGGTCTACGAGGGGCCGAACGTGATGCTCGGCTATGCCGAGACGCGCGCCGGTCTCGCGGCGGAGGCCGGACCCGAGGTGCTGCGCACCGGCGATATCGCCGAGCGGAGCGCGGACGGCTTCTTCCGCGTGGTCGGCCGCCGGAGCCGTTTCCTGAAGCTCGTCGGCCTGCGCATCGGCCTCGACGAAGTCGAGCGCGCCCTCGCCGCGCAGGGGTTGAAGCCCTACGCGGTCGGCGACGACCGCCGGATGACGGTCTTTCTCGCCGGGGCCACGCCGGAGACGGCCGAGGCGACGGCCGCCGATCTGATCGCGCGCTACGGGCTCACGCGCAAGCTCGTCGCCGTCCGACCGCTCGAAACCGTGCCGCTCCTCTCCTCGGGCAAGATCGACTACCGCGCGCTCAATGCGATGGCGGCCGCCGAGACAGAACGCGAGACGGAAGCGGCGGAGGCCCGGGGCGCCGGGACGCGCGGCGAGCTCGAAACGGTGCTGCGCGACGCGCTCCGGCGCAACGAGATCGATCTTTCCCGCAGCTTCGCCGAGCATGGCGGCGATTCCCTCTCCTTCCTCGAAGTGCAGATGGCGCTGAACCGCCGCCTCGGCCATGTGCCGGTGAACTGGGAGAAGATGCCGCTTTCCGAGCTCATGGCGCTCGAGCCGCGCGCGCGCGCCGCGACCCAGCCGGTCTCGATCGACACCATCGGCCGGGTGGTCGCGATCACGACGATCGTGGCGCTGCACGCGGCGCGCTATCCGGTGCTCGGCGGGGCCTATCTGCTGATCGCGCTGGTCGGCTTCTCGATGGCGCGGTTCCAGCTGACGCCGCTCTCCGAGGGCCGGATCGGCCAGGTGCTCCGGACCACGCTGGTGCCGATCCTCATCGGCTATTACGGAATGCTCGGCCTCGTCCATGTCGCGCTCCGGCCGATCAGCGCGCCCTGGTTCTTCCTGCTCGGCAATTACGAGCGGGATTTCGAATATGGCATCGAGGTGCTCTGGTTCGTCGGCCTCTACGTGCAGCTCATGCTGCTGATGTGCCTGCCCTTCCTGTTCCGCCCGGTCCGCGCCTTCGTCGCGCGAAAGCCCTTCGAACTCGGGATCGGCCTGCTTGTCGCGCTGATGGTGGCGGCGCCGCTGCTGCGCGGCTCGGTCGATGTCGATTACCGCGTGCGCGACCCGCTCTTCGCCGGGCAGCTCGTGCTTCTCGGCTGGCTCGTCTATTTCGCGGGCGAGGATCTCCGGCGGCGGCTTCTCGTGACCGGCCTCGTCCTGCTCGACGTGGCGCTCTTCTGGCATCTGCGCTGGAGCGTGATCGCGCTCGTGCTCGGCGGGCTCCTGCCGCTCCTGTGGTTCCGGACCGTCCGCCTGCCCTGGCGGCTCGCCCATGCGCTGACCTTCGTGGCGCAACGCACGCTCTTCATCTACCTCACCCATCCGTTCTGCGTCATGGTCTTCGTCCGGGTCTTCGAGAACCGCGAGCCGAAGCTCGCGATGTTCCTCGCCACGATCTCCGCGAGCATCGTGACCGCGACCATCGCCAAGGCCGCCTATGACATGCTGGAGCGCCGGGTCCGCGAGTGGCTCGCCGCGCGCGGCGCGCGGGACGAGCTTCGGGCGGGCTGATGGGCGGGCTGATCTGGCAAGCTTCCGGCGGGGGTCAGGTCCCCGCCCGGGGTTCAGCGGGTGGGCTCAGCGGGTGGGCTCAGCGGGTGACGAGCCGGTCGAGCGCCGGTTTCAGGACCCGCGCGGCGACGAGGCAGCCGAGGACGGCGACACCGGAGGAGACCATCGCGCCGGCCGTCGCCAGCCAGCCCGTCTCGGGATGGGGCAGCCGCGCGAAGACCATCACCGCGTAGAAATGCAGCGCGAAGACCGTCAGCGTGTCGAGCGAGATCGCCGTCCCGAGGCGGCTCGGCGGCAGGAGCGCCGAGACGAGGACGAGAAGCGCGATCCCGGTGAAGGCCGCGAGATAGAAGAGCCCCGGCCCATTGCCGAATTCCGCGCCGTTGATGTTCACCTGACCGGTCACCCTGGTGAGCCAGACGAGAAGCGCGAGCAGGACCGGGACCGCGATCCAGTTCACCGGCGCGCCGAGCCGGGCCGCGAAGGATGACGTGGGCCCGCCATGGACCCGTCGGAAGAGATGGCCCGCGAGAACGAAGATCGCGCCGATGCCGGCCATCTCGAGATTCCAGGGCAGCCGGGGCCCGGAATAGAGAAAGCCTAAGCCCGCGCAGGCGAGGGCGAGGGCCGCGCCGAGGGCCGGCGGAACCCGGGTCAGCAGGAAGGCCAGGATCATCGAGGTGACGAGGAAGGTGAAATACCAGAGCGGCGCGTCATGGTGGACGAGCCAGCTGTCCGGCCCCGCGACCCCGTAGAGCGCGCCCGCGATCGCGGGCCAGGGGCTGACGAGCCCGCCCGCCTCGGCGATCCGCGCCGCCCACCAGATGCCGATCGCGATCACCGAGAAGAAGGCATAGCCGCGCAGATAGAGCCCGATGTAGCGCGTGAGGAACCGCTTCGCCGGCATCCCGGCGAAGCTCTCGGGCAGGAGGAAGCCGGTGATGAAGAGGAAGGCCGGGATATGGAAGGTGTAGATCAGGTCCTTGAACGGCAGCGGCGCGTAGGAATAGTGGAAATGCCCGAGGACGACGAGATAGATCGCGATCGCCTTCGCATTGTCGACCCAGGTTATGCGTGTCATCCGGTCTCCCGCTCACTCGTCACCAGGAAGCCCCGCGCGTCGGGGGGCGCCTCCGGGATCTTCCTAGCGGCTCGGCCGGCCCGGCGGTAGGCCGTACGAGGTTCGCGGGCAGCCTCTCGCCGGTCCCCCCGGGATCAGCCCCTCAGAGCTCGTCTTCGGGATAGCCTTCGGGATTGCCGGACTGCCAGTGCCAGCTCGAGGCGCACATCTCGGCGAGGCCGAGCTCGGCCCGCCAGCCGAGCTCGCGCAGGGCCTTGCCCGGATCGGCGTAGCAGGAGGCGACATCGCCCCGGCGGCGGGGCGCGCGGACCAGCGGGATCTCGCGGCCCGAAACCTCCTCGAAGGCGCGCGCCATCTCGAGGACCGAGGTGCCCCGGCCGGTGCCGAGGTTGAAGGCGGCGCAGCCCCGGCCCGCCCCATCACCTCCATCCACCACCGTCCAGTCGACCACCGTCCAGTCGACCGCCGCGAGATGGGCGCGGGCGAGGTCGGTCACATGGATGTAGTCGCGCACGCCCGTTCCGTCGGGCGTGTCGTAATCGGTGCCGAAAACATTGAGCGCCGCGCGCCGCCCGGTCGCGACCTGGGTGATGAAGGGCATGAGGTTGTTCGGAATCCCGACCGGGTCCTCGCCGATCCGGCCCGAGGGATGCGCGCCGACCGGGTTGAAGTAGCGCAGGAGCGCGATCGACCAGGACGGATCGGCCCGCGCGAGATCGCCGAGGATCTCCTCGACCTGCAGCTTGGTGCGGCCATAGGGGTTGGCGACGCGCCGGGGGTGGTCCTCGTCGATCGGCAGATAGTCGGGATCGCCATAGACCGTGGCCGAGGAGGAGAAGACGAAGCGGCGGCAGGCGCTCTCGCGGAGCGCGCGCAGGAGCGAGAGCGTGCCCGCGACATTGTTGTCGAAATAGCCGAGCGGATCGGCGACCGATTCCCCGACCGCCTTCAGCCCGGCGAAATGGATGACCGCCTCGGGCCGGAACCCGGCGACGAGCGCCGCGACCGCCTCCTGATCGCGCAGGTCGGCCCGGGTGAAGCCGAAGCCGCGGTTGGTGAGCTGGCGCACGCGGGCGAGCGCGGCGGGGCGGGAATTGCCGAGATTGTCGATGACATGCGCCTCATGCCCGGCAGCCAGCACCTCGACCAGCGTATGGGTGCCGATATAGCCGGCGCCGCCGGTGACGAGAATTCGCAAAACGCCCACCCTCCTGGTACGGGATACTCGTTCCGGGCGGCCCGGCGGACATTCCTCCGCGCGGGCGGAGAGATCTGGTCAAACGGTTCGAGAGTTCCCTCGTCTCTTAGACGGGCGCCCCGGCGCTGCCAAGGCCTCCCCGGTTTCGATATCGTGTCCCGATTGAACCTCGGCCGCCTCCGGTTCAACCCGCTGGCTCAACCTGCCAGTTCAACTTGCGGGGCGCGGGTCCATTGGATCGGTCAAACGCTCCCGGCCCGCGCCGCGCGGGCGGCCTCGATCCATTCCGCGACCGGGACGAGCCGGCCGAGCGGGCCGAGCCGGGCGGCGAGATCGGACGCCTCGATCCCGGCGAGATCGGCGAGATCGCGCACCCCCGCCGCGCCGAGCGCCCAGGCGAGCCCGGGGCCGACGCCGCGCAGGTTCCCGAATTCCCCCTCCAGTTCCGCCTCCAATCCCACTTCCGCCCGCGCCACGGGAACGGCTGTGGGAATGACGGTGGGCACGGCGATGGAAACGGAGACGGGCACGGCCGCCGCCCGGGTCACGCCCGGAAGCGCGGCGCGCAGCCGGGCAAGACGCGCGGCGCGTTCGGCGTTCCGGTCCCGCGACGCCCCGGTTGGCACCCCGGTCGGCGCCCCGGTCGGCACCGAATCCCGGACGGATTCAGGCGGGGCCGCCGGCACCGGCCAGGGCATCGCCCCGGACGTTGGCCCGGACGTCATCGACCCGGACGTCGGCTCGGGCAGGCGGACCGGGGCGAGGTGGACCACCTCGCCGGCCGACGGGGAAGCCGACGGCGGCTCGGCGAATGCGACATCGGAAAAATCCGGCCAGGGCATCTCTCGTCTCCTTCTTGGCGCGCGTCTTCTTGGACGTCCCTGGTGGGCGTCCCTGGAGGGGGGCGGTCAGTGCGGCCGGCGCGCGGGCTCGGCGACCATGCGCTCGATCCGGGCGAGGAACTCGGCGAGCGCGAGGCCGATATTCTCCTCGAAATCCGCCGAGGCGCCGGCGCGCGCGCCGAATCCGGTCTCGATCCGCCCGCCGAGGCTGTCACCAAGCCGGAGCGTCAGCTGTTCGGCGAGGTGCTCCCCAAGATGCTCCTCCAGCAGATCGTGCCGTGCCTCGCCGAGATCGGCCCGGGCGAGGAGCGCCTCGAGCGCCGCCTCGATCCGGGCGAGCCGGGGTTCGATTTCGGAAAGCGGAGCCTCGCGCCGTGCGAGACCCGCTTCCAGGCGGGTTTCGAGCCGGGTTTCGAGACGGGCTTCCAGCGCATCGATCCGGGCGGCGATCGCCTCCGCGGCCGGAGCCGCGCGTTCCTCCGCCTGCCCGGCAGCTTCGGCGGCGGCTTCGCTCGCGGCCCGCGTCGCGGCTTCGAGAACGGTCTCGGTGGCCTCGCGCGCCGCGTCCATGGCGGCTTCACGCGCGGCTTCCCGGGCTGCCTCACGGGCCGCTTCCATGGCCGCCTCCCGGGCCGCCTCCCTGGCAGCGACCCCCGCCGCCTCGGTCGCCCGGGCGATGATCTCGGTCGTGAGCCCGCCCAGGACCTCCCCGACGACTTCCCGGGTCACGTCCCGCGCGATCGCGCGGGAGATCTCGCCGGCGACCGTCCGGGTCTCCTCTCCGAGCCGGGCGGCGGTCAGCCGCGCGGTCTCGCTCGCATAGGCCGCGTCGATCACCGCGCGCAGGCCTTCCGGCGCGGTCTCGAGCGCGGCCTCGGCCACGCTCTGCCGGAGCCGGAGCAGCGCGAGCGGACCTTCGGGCGCGCACCCGCCGATCCCGTCACCGATCCCGTCACCGGCCTCCAGATCGGCCCCCAGATCAGCCCCCGCCTCGAGCGCGAGCGCGTCGGAGAGCAGATCGGTCGCGGAGAGCCAGACCGAATCCGCGCCGAGCTCGTCGCGCAGCGCGATTTCGAGCGCGCCGGCCCATGCGTCGGCCGGCAGCTCCGCGAGCGCGCCGCCCATGTCGGCGGCACCGGCGCGGAAGGCGTAATGGAACGGCCCGATCCGGTAGATCGCGCCCGAGACCAGCGCGCAGAGCCGATCGAGCGCCGGCGCCTCGGCGCCGAGCAGCGCCGGATCGCCGATCATCTCATGGGTGACGAGCCCCGCCGCGATCAGGTCGGTCAGGGCGATCGGCGCGCCAATGCCCTGATCCGCGCCCTGATCCATCTCGTGATCGGTGCCCGGATCCATGCCCGGATCATCCCCCGGACCGGCATTCAGGGCCTCGGGAAGGGCGGTCTCCGGATTTGCGAATTCGGGGTTTGCGAGCTTCGGGCTGGAAATCGTGTCCACGGGGGCGGTCCCTCTCGGGTTTCGGGTGAAGGGGAATTACTTGCGGTGCAGGGAGACGATCCGGCGCATGTTCCGGATCGCGGCGAGATCCGCGTCCCGCGCTACCGGGTCCGGCGCCGGGGAGCGGATCGCGGCGGATCCCGGCCCCGCCATCTCGCCCGCGTCCATCTCGTTCGCGTCCATCTCGTTCGCGCTCGTCTCTTCCATGATCTCTTCCGGGGCCGTCCCTTCCGCGATCTGCTCCCCGGCGCCGGTCTCGTCACCCAAGGCGCGGGCGTGAAGTCCGGCGCGAATGCCGGTGGGAAGTCCGGTGTGGATTCCGGCGGGGCTCGGCAGGCTCGCCTCCAGAAGCGCGAGGCGGTTCGCGAAGAGCGCGGTCTGTTCGTCGATCAGCGCCAGGGCGGCGGCGCGCGCCTCCGCCAGGACCTCCTGTTCCGGGCTCGCCGCCGGGCGCGCCTCCAGATCGGCGAGCCGGGTCTCGAAGGCGGCGAGAGGCGTCCCGGCGGTCTCGAGCGCGTCAATCCGCGCCCCGAACGCCTCCCCGGTCTCGGCCTGGGCGGCGCGCGCCGTCTCGAACCGCTCGGCGAGGCCGTCGAGCGCCGCGCGGACCCCGGCCTCGCGCGCGCGATCCGCCTCGTCCTGGACGGTGCGCGCCGCTTCGAGCCGTTCGGCGAGGCTTTCGAGCGCCGCCCCCGGATCGAGGGCCGCGACCTGTTCCTCGAGCGCCGTGATCCGGGCGGCGAAGGTCCTCGCCAGGGCCTCGTCCTGGGCATGGAGCCCGCTCAGCCGCTCGGCGATCTCGCGCAGGGAGCCGAGCGCCGCGATGACCATGTCCCTCTCGGTTCCGACCTCGGCCCGGACTTCCCTGACCTCCGCCCCGACCTCGGCCCTGATCTCGGCCCTGATTTCGGCTCCCATCTCGGCCCTGAGCGTCGCGAGCGCGATCTCGCCCGCCTCCCGCGCCGTGTCGAGCGCGGCGAACCGGCTCTCGATCCGGGTTTCGATCCGGGCTTCCATCCGGGCGATCTCGGCCCGGATCTCGGCCTCGACCACCGCCTCGACCACAGCCTCGGCGGTGGCGCCGACGGCGGCCCCCATGGCGATCCCGGCGGCCTCCTCCGCGCCCTGCGCGGTCTCGAGCGCGGCGAGCCGGGTCTCGAAGGGGCCGAATCTCTCGATCAGCGCGGCGAGCCCCGCGTCCTTGCGCTCATGAAGATCCTCCCGCAGCGCGGCGATCTGTTCGGAGACGGCGGCGCTCACCGCGTCCCGGGCCACGTCCCCGGCCTCGGCGCGGCCCCGGAGCGCCTCGATCCGTTCCCCGGTCTCGGCGGCCTGGGCGGCCTGGGCGGAATGGAGCGCCTCGAGCCTGCCCCCGAGATCCTCGAAAAGCGCCCGCGCCTCGGCGACATCGCCGATCCGTTCGAGCGCGCGCAGCCGCGCACGGAGCTGGTCGAGCCCGGCGAGCGCGGTCTCGAGCGTCGCGTTCTTGTCGCGGATGAGCCCCACGAGCGAGCCCGCCATGTCGCGCAGCCGCTCCTCGGGCGAGCCCTCGGCCGTGACCTCGGCGAGCCGGGCCTCGACCGCCTCGAGCCTGAGCTCCAGCCGGCGCGCCGCCACTCCGCCCGCGATCTGCCCCGAACCCGTCGCCTCTCCGGCGGCGGGTCCGACACCCATCGGCGGTTCGGCCCCCGGGGCCGGCGCCGCGCGCAGCGCCGAGCGCTCGGCCGCGACCCGGGTCCGGAGCCGCCGCAGCCAGGCAATGAGGACGAGCGCGGCCGCCAGCCCGCCAAATGCGATTCCGCCGACGAGACCGATCTCCAACATCGCCTCAAACCCCTCTCTTTTTCACGAAAGTCGAGCGGTTCCTGACTGCGCAAAAATGGTTATGGCGCGGTTAATGTTTGCAAGGGGTTAGGCCGGCGGGAATTCCCTGTGGCGCGGGCGGGCGCGTTGAATTATGGTCCGCGCCTGCCTGACCCCGCCTGTCCAGGTCCCGCCTGCCCGAACCGCCTGTCCAGCCCGGCTTCCGGCATGCGTGGCGAGGATCGGCGGCGCCATCGCCGGATGCGAAGGAGATGCCTGCCCCATGACCCTGCCGAATTTCCTCATCATCGGCGCGCCCAAGGCCGGCACCACCTCGCTCTACGATCACATGCGCGAGCATCCCCAGATCTTCATGTCGGACCCGAAGGAGGCGCGCTTTCTCGCCTATCAGGGGCAGGGCGGGGATCGGAAACGTTGGCCGATCCAGAGCCTCGAGGAATACGAGGCGCTCTTCGCCCCGGTCACGACCGAGACCGCGATCGGCGAGGCGACACCGCATTATCTCATCTATCCGCATGTGGCCGGGCGGATCCACGAACTGCTGCCGGAGGCGAAGCTCATCGCCTCGCTGCGCAATCCGATCGATCGCTCCTATTCGGTCTATCAGATGAACCGGCGCAACCAGGGCACCAATACCGGCGTCGCCTATGCCGAGGCGCTCCGCTCCGACCACAATCTGCGCGAGACCTACGCCGACAAGCTCGAACGCTATTTCGCGCTCTTCCCGAAGGAACGGATCCGGATACTCCTGCTCGAGGATCTCGAGGGCAGGCCCGAGGCGGTGATGCGCGGCCTCTTCGAATTCCTCGGCGTCGATACGGACTTCAAGCCCGATCTCTCGAAGATCTCGAACCCCGGCGGCGAGCCCCGGATCAAGCTCCTGCACGACCTGCTCGCCAATCCGGGCCTGCGGGAATTCGGGCGGAAGATCCTGCCCCGGGGCGCGATCGAGCGGCTGAAGGATCTGCGCAGCAGCAATCTGCGCAAGCAGCCGATGTCCTCCGCCGACCGGAAGGCCGCGCTCGATGTCTTCCGCGAGGACATTCTCGCGACGCAGGCACTGATCGGCCGCGACCTCTCGCACTGGCTGCGCTGACCTCTCCCGGCTCTCCGACGCGAAAAGGCCCGCCGGGACGCACCGGCGGGCCTTTCCTGTTCACGGAGTTCACACACGAGGTTCACACACGGGGGGGCCGGCACGGGCGAAACCCGTGCCGGCGGAGCCTCAGTAGGGCTCGTCGATATGCCGGTTGTGATCCCAGTCCGGGTAATTGGCGACGATGAGGTCGTAGGTGTTCTTCGGCGTCGGCACCGGATAGGGGGGCTTGCGCACGAACATGCCGTTCGCCGTGCCGAGATAGAGCACGCCGGTCAGCGGATGCACCTCGAGCCCGGTCGAGAGCGCGGTGACATTCGGGAAGCCCGCCGAGATATTGGTCCAGGTGGCACCCGCGTCCTCGGTCATGTAGAGGCAGTGGCCGGTGTTGAACTGGTTCGACAGGAAGTACATGACCCGGGGGTCATAGCCGTCCACGACGAAGTTGTAGGCGAAGAAATCCCCCACCGGACGATCGACCGAGAGGATGTCGAAATCCGTGGTCACCAGGCCCGAGGCCTTGCCGGTGTCCCAGCGCCGGATCGTCGACTGGCCGTTCGCGCTGGCGCTCTTGGTGAAGACCACATGCGGGTCCTTCGGATGGATCCGGCAGACCACGCGCACGTCGGTATTGGCGCGGAAGCTGTAGGCGACGGTGGCGACGAGGGTCCAGCTCTCGCCCCGGTCGAGCGACTTGTAGAGCTTCTTCTTCGTCCCGGCCGAATTCGAGCTCGATCCGAGATCCATCGCATAGAGGACGGAGCGCCCGTTCACCGCCACCTGCGAGACACCGACGATGTAGGATTCCGCCGGCATCCGCGACAGGACCGTCCAGGTCCTGCCCATGTCGGAGGAGCGCTTGTTGAACTGATAGGCGTAGTTCGGATCGCCCGCGTCGTAGCCGAGGTACATCCGCGGCTTCTCGGGCGTGTCGACCGTGGTCCAGCTGCCGCCCCGGTCGTCGGAATAGCACAGGATGCCCTTGGTCCCGGTATTGACGCAGGCGATGATGTGCCGGCCGTCGGGATGGACCGCGGCGCCGTTGACCGTGCCGTGGGTATAGCCCTCGGCGTCCCTGAAGGACGAGATCACGCTGGTCACGCCGCCGTCCTCGGTCTCGAGCAGATGCCGGTCGATCAGCGGGATCATGTATTTGAGCGGATCGGTCCGGTCGAAACAATGCGGCGACGCGTAGCTGTTCGGATGCGTGCCGCAGAAATAGGCGCTGTCGGCCGCGGACCAGGTCCGCCCGCCATCCTCGGTGCCCATGAAATCGGCATGGGCGTGGCAGACGGCGCGGAGCGGATTGGAGGGATCGGGCATGATCCAGGGCTCGGTGCCGCCGACGAGCGCCCGGCCGCCCACGCCGGGGAAATTCTCCTGGGCGGCGGGCTGGAACCAGGTCTTGCCGCCGTCATGGCTGATCCGGGGCGACGGGCCGCTGTTCACGCCCTGGGCATAGGCGAAGATATAGTCCGGATGGCCCTCGTTGACCGCGCAATGGGTCACGTCGGACCAGGAGAGCAGCGCCGACCAGGACGCGCCGCCATTGGTCGAGCGGTAGACGCCCCTGCCCATCACGGCGACGATCATCACCGCGCCGTCGGGAGAGAGGTAGAGCTCGCCCCGGACCGCGCCCTGGGGCAGGCCGCCCGAGCCGCTCAGGACCGTGTAGCCGCCATCGCCCTGATGCGCGTTGTCGATCCGGATGAGCCCGGCGGTGCCCCAGGTGAAGAGCCGGGTCGGCACGGTCGGATGGACGCGGGCGCCGTAGATGTCCTTGCCGAAGGCCGCCTCGGCGAGATCGCCGACCTTCCTCCAGGTCGCGCCGCCATCCGCCGAGGTGATGAGGCCCGAGACGGCGGTATTGGTGCCGCTCGAGAACTGGGCGGCGTTGTCGAAGACCGCGTACCAGCGGATCGCATCGGTGCCGGCCGCGGCCGTGCTCGGCGCATAGGCGAGGCGGCGCATGATCTTGCGCGGCTCGCCGACGCCGGTCCAGACGAAGACGCGTTCCCAGCTCAGGCCGCCGTCGAGCGAGCGATGGATGCCCGCCTCCGCCGAATTGGTCGAGTAGCGCGCGCCGCAGATCGCGAAGACCTTGTTCGCATCGGTGGGGTCGACCTCGAGCCCGTAGACCGTCGGCGTGCCGAGGCCGCGGTTGCGGAGCGTGTTCCAGGACCGCCCCGAGTCGCGCGAGACCCAGACGCCGTGCATGTCGCCGCCGGCGTAGATCCGCGCGGGCTGGGTCTTCGCCCGGGCGAAGGAGAGGCAGACCTGCTCGGTGTCGCAGGGCGCGCCGCCCGCCGCCTTCTGCTCGGCGGTGTGATAGGGGGCGCGGACATAGGGACCGATCCGGGGCGGCAGCGTCACCGTCCTGGTGATGACGTTCGAGGGGTCGGAATAGACCGCGTCGGCGGCCGGGATCAGCAGGTCATCGAGCGTGTAGATGATGCGCTGCGACCTGGTCTGGCCGATGATGTTGTATTTCGCGGTGGCCGAATTGACCCAGAGCCAGTCCGCCGCCGCGCCGTCGAGGCCCGAGCGCGCGACCCAGACATTCGCCTTGCCCGGATGTTTGACGCAGGCGTGGAAGCCATTGCCGGCGGTCATGCCCTCGGCGACATCGGCGAGGCCGCGGAGATAGACGCGGGTCGCGCCACGCGCGGGGCCCGAGATCAGCCGGATGTGCCAGGTCGCCCTGTCGGTGAATTCGGGATCGTAGTCCCAGGTGACGTCCCATTCGCCCTCGGCGGCGGCGGCGGGGCGCTCGACCTCCTCGGCCTCGATCGTCACCGTGAAGTGCGAGCGCGCCGAACCGCCGGAATTGGTCGCGGTCACGGTCACGATCCCCGAGAGCGCCGTACCGGTCTCAATCGAGACGAGGCCGGTCGCGGCGTCGATCGTCGCCCCCGCGCCCGAGACCGAGAAGACCAGCGCCTCGCCGGTGAAATCGCGGGCGGCGGCGATGGTCCGGACACCCGAATCCTTGTCGAAGACCTCCTCGGGCAGCGCGCCGGCCGCTTTCGGCGCGACATGGGTGATCGTGACCGGCCCCGCCATCGCCACCACGGTCCCCGCGGGGCTCGCCGCCGTCACGCGGGCCGAGATCGCCCGGCGGTCATCCGCGGCGCCGGGGATGTAGACCGTGCCCGTCGCCCCCGCGATCACCACGCCGTCGCGCAGCCATTCGACGCCGAGGGCCGGGGCGGGCGTCCCGCTCCAGAGCCCGGTCGAGAGGGTGAGCGCCGCGCCGATCCGGCCCGTGCCCGAGACCGTACCGGAGAGGTTCGGCGCGAGAAGCGCGACGGGCGCGACGAGCGTCAGCGGCGTCTCGAGCGTCTTGCGCGTGGTCGAGACCGGCGACCATTCCCCGTCCGCGGCGATCCGCCGGGAAAGGCCGATCCCTTCGAGCGCCGCGCCGCCGTCGAGCGCCAGCCCCTCGAGCTGCCAGCCCCCGTCCCCGAGCGGCACGCAGGCGCCCCAGTCCGCGTCCGCCGCCGGGTCCGGCGCGGTGGTCCAGCGCAGCGCGACCGCGGAGATGCCGAAGAGCGTGACGGTGCCGGTATAGCGGCCGTCTCCCAGCACGCGTGGCGCGGGCGTCGACCATTGCGTCGGCGTCGGGGCCGCGGGTGTCACGGAGGCGTCCTCGCTCGTTTCGACCAGCACGATGTCCTTGCGGCCGGCCGAGATCGGCGACCAGGGACCCGTCGCGCTCAAGCGATAGCGCAGGCCGATGTTGGCGAAAAGCCCGGCGCCGCGCCAATGCGCTTCGGTCCCGGCCACGATTTCGTGGGAGGAGAGGCGCCAGTCGCCGTTCGGCAGCCGGACGCAGGCCTCCCAGCCATCGCCGCTCCCGGACGGCTGGGCGGCTTCGCTCCATTCCACCGCGACCGCGGCGGCGGGGGCGCCGGTCAGTCGGATGACCGCCGTGTAACGCATGGGATTGGGCATGGGATTAGGCATGGGGTGCTTGCTCCGTGACCTGGTCGAGGCTCCACTCGCCGTCGAGCGCGGCGGCGGGGATCGTCTCGGTTTCGATGGGAGGGGTCGTCGTCGCGCCGACCGTGACCCGGAAGGACTGGCGGGCCTCGCCGCCCGCGTTCGCGGCGCGGACCGTCACCAATCCGTCGAGCGCCAGGGCGGTCGGCACCGTCACGAGGCCGGAGCCGGGCAGGATCGTCACGCCCGGGGGCGCGGTTTCGAGCGTGTAGGAAAGATCCTCGCCCGTGAAACCGGCCTGGGTCGAGACCGAACGCGCGCCCGCGCCGAGCGGTGCCACGAGATCGCCGATGATCCCGGCCGGCTCGGGCGGCGCCATGGCGAGAATGGTGAGGCGGAAGCCGGCCCTGGCGGTTCCGCCCGAATTGCGCGCGCTGACCGTCACCTCTTCCTGGCTCCGGGGCGTGCCGAGGGGAAGTTCGAGCGCGCCGGTCGCGGGGTCGATCACCCCGTCCCCGCCCGTGACGGAGAAGCCGAGCGCCTCGCCCGCGAAGACGGCTCCGGTCTCGACCCGGATCATCCCCTCGCCCCTGACGAGCACGAGATCGGCGAGCGTGCCGGTGGCCGAGGGGGCGACGCGGGCGATGGCGACCGGCGCCGTCTCGGCGCTCGCCTCGCCGGCGGCGTTGCGCGCGGTGACGCGGGCGCCGAGCCTCGTTTCGTCATCGAGGGCGACGGGCAGATAGGAGGTCCCGGTCGCGCCCTCGATCGCCACGCCGTCGCGCAGCCACTCGATCGCGATCCCGGGTTCCGGGGTGCCGGACCAGCGGCCGGTGTCGAGCGCCATCGCGACGCCGACGAGCCCCGGTCCGGACAGCGCGGGCGCGGTCACCACCTCGGGCGCGACCGGGACTTCCGGTTCGGGTTCGGTTCCGGTCCCGTCATCGGTCAGCCGGACGGTGATCCGGAAGGCGCCCGTCGGCGTGCCCGAGGCGTCCCGCGCGGTCATGACCACGCCGATGCCCTTCACGAGCGCCTCGGTCGCGATCGTCAGAAGCCCGGTCCCGGGATCGAAGGCGACCCCCTCCCCGGCGAGATCGAAGGTGAAATCCGGCAATGCGTTCAATGTCCTGTCTCCTGGATCGGGAAATGAGGGAAAGGGGCGCTCACCAGAAGCCGAGAATCCGGCCGGCCGTGGTGCCCGAGGCGCGCACGCGGGCCACGCGGAGCGGCAGGAGGCTGCCCGCCGGAACATTGGCGAGCGTGACGGTCCCGCCGCCCAGCATCACCACCGCGAGATCGCCGGCTTCGCCGACGAAGAGCGCGCGCGGCACCTCGGCGAGATCGGCCGCGTCGTCGGGGGTGATCGCCGCGGCGTTCTCGGCGGGCGAGCTGAGGCCGCGGGCATGGTTCTTGAATTGGTCGGTCATTCGGGGTCCCGTTCTCCTGGAACGGCCCCGGCACGGGCGCGCGACGCCCCTCGGGCGGCATGCCCCTGACGGATGGATCGGCGTGGCCCCGGGGCCGCTCGCGATCTGGCGCCGACGATGTCGCGCGATTGTCCGCTGGTCTGTCCGGGAAACCGGCCACCCCGCGCCCCACGCGGGCAGGCTCCGGGCCATTGGCGCTGGCGAAGGAAGCCGGCCCCGGCCCGGGAGGTTCTAGGCGAGCAGGGTTACCGAGATCTGAACACCCGCCGCGCGGCCCCGCCCCGCCTTACGCAACGGCGGCCTTGCGCGACAACCCACCCCACGCGACATCTCCCCGCGCACCCGCCGCGCACACCGGGCGGCATTGGGGGCGACATTGAGGCGACATTCGGGGGGCGGGCACGGGGCGGGCACCTCCCCCGGAGGCGGCCCCGGGTGCCACCTCCGGGGGACCGGGCGGCCCCTCCGGGCAGCTCACCCGCGCCGCTTCGCGATTGCGCGGCCCCGCGCCCCCCCGTAAAACCCGGGGGCTTGCAACCCGGGACCCACCGCCCGAGCCCCGCCCCGGTCCGCCACCCCCGGTCCGCCGGCGGCGATCCGGGAGGGAACCCGCGACGGGGAGGTGGCCCGCTTGAGCAGCCCGGATCTGAGCGACCCAGACCTGAGCAACCCCGGCTTGGGCAACCCGGGCTTGGGCGATCCGGAACCCCGGCGCGGCCATCCGGCCCGCTTCCCGCGCCCTGCCTTCCCCCGTCCCGTCTTCCCCCGACCCGTCTTTTGGCGTCTCGCCTTTCCGCGTCTCGCCCCGCTTCTCCTGTCGCCGCTCCTTCTCGCCGCGCCGGCGGGATGGGCGGCCGATCCGGGCCCCCTGCCCCGGCCTCCTTCATCCGCCCCCGCCTCCTCACCCGTTCCGGCGCCACCGGACCCCGAGGGGGAGGCGACCGCCACCGAAGTCGTCACCGAAGCGGCCACCGGGATCGCCACAGAGATCGTCACCGAGGCCACCACCGAGGCCAGCCGCGCGGAGGCCGATCTCTTCGCGATGCCGAGGATCGCCGAGCAGACCCGCGCCGCCTCCGCCCGGATCCAGGCCGGCGATCTCGACGGCGCGGCGGCGATCCTCGACCGGCTCGCCCGCGACCATCCCCGGATCGGCCTGCTCGAAGCCAATCGCGCGACGCTGCTGGCGCTGCGGGGCGATACCGAGGCGGCGGTCGGCGCGCTCCGGGCCGCGGCCGCGCGGGGCTATGACGGGATCGCCGCGCTCGCCGCCGACCCGATCTTCAGCGTCATCGCCAGGGACCCCCGGATCGCCGCCCTCGCCGCGGCCGAGACGCTGGCCAAGACACAGGTCGAGACAGGAACCACCACGGGAGCGGGGGGCAGGACTGGGGCCGCGTCCCCTCACCCCGGAACGCCGGACGGAACCACGACCGAAACCACAGCGGGCGCCCAGCCGGAGGAGTTCCCAGGTGACACCACCCCGGCGGACCGGCCCCTGCCCCGGCCCCTGCTTGGATTGGCCCCGCTCCGGATGGCCCCCGTCACGGATGGCGAGGCGCCGGTCTCGGGCGCCAATACCGTCTGGGACCCGGTCGCCGAACGGCTCCGCGCAAGCTTCGCCTTCCCCGCGCAAGCCACGGGCCCGGTGGTGCCCGACCGGAACACCAATGCCACCGACCTCCTGCGCGAGCACCATGCCCGCGGCCGCGCCGCCGGCAATCTCGGCGACCTCTACGACAACCGCGACCGCGGCCATTCGGCGCTCGACCCGAAGGACGCGCCCCAGCTTGCCCGCGTCACCTATTCGCCCACGGCGCGCGCCGCCGATCTCGACTACGGGCTGGGCGACCGGTTCCTCTTCGGCGCGCCGACCCTCGGCAATTCCTCGACCGCCATCACCGGCGGCGCGTTCTGGCGCAGCCTGCCCCGGCTCGCGATGACCCGCGCCGATGGCACCGGCCCGCTCCGGCTCTGGCAGAACGCACGCGCGAACGCGCTCTACATCTACCCCGCGCACAAGGACTACGGGCCCGAGGACGGCGACCTCTTCCCCGCCAACACGCCCTATCTCATCGTCAGCCACGGCTCCTCGGGCTCGGACCAGCCCTTTCTCGAGGCGGTGGCGATGATCTACGCCGCCTATCGCCCGGACACAAAGGCGCGGCTCGTCACCGAGGGGCTGCTCGTGCCCATGACCCAGATGGTATTCCGCCGCAGCCTCCAGAGCGTGCGCTCGCGCGCGGATTACTTCAGCGCCGCCGCCCATCCGGCGGCCTACGAGGCCTATGACATCAACCTCGCCCGGATGGTGAGCCTCGCCAATTCGATCCGGCCCGGGGACATCCCGCCCCAGGTCCGGATCGCGGTCACCGCCGAGGATCTCGGGGTCCAGGGGCTCGACTTCTTCGGCGAGGGGCTTTCGGAACAGCTCTTCGACACGCCGGCGGCGGTGGCGCGGATCTGGCGCTCGCGGGTCCATACGCGGGAGATCACGCTCGACGCGGGCGAGACCGCCGATCCGAACGGCCGCGACCTGAGTTTCGAATGGCGCCTCCTCGCCGGCGACCCCGAGAAGGTCCGGATCACCCCGTCCGAGGACGGCCGTTCGGCGCGGATCGCGCTCGACTGGCACGAGCCCTTCCCGATCTCGGAGGACAATCCCGTCACGACCCACCGCGTCGATATCGGCGTCTTCGCCAACAACGGCGTCCACGACAGCGCGCCGGCGATCCTCTCGGTCCACTTCCCGCCCGGCGAGACCCGGGTCTACGAGACCGGCCCGGACGGCGCGGCGCGCATCGCCAGCATCGCCCCCCGGGATGTGGCGGGCGACACGGAGGGCAACGCGGCGGGCGCGGCGGGGGGTGCGAAGCCCTACGCCGATCCGATGCTGCTGCCCCGCGCCGACTGGCGCGACGATTACCTCTACGCCGAGGATGGGATGCCGCTCGGCTGGATCCGGACCTGGACCAGCGGCGCCACCGAGGCCTTCGACGCCGTGGGCCACCGCCTGGGGCCGGAGGGGCCGGAGCCGGTCTCCTATCCGCTGCGCCAGGACGCCGAGGGCCGGCTCCTCCTCGGCGAGGCGCCGCCCCCGGCCGAGGGTCCAGCGGCGAGTCCGGCCGAGGGTCCCCCCACGACGGACGCGGCTCCCCCCGGCACTCCACCCAGCGCTCCTCTGGCCGCTCCCGGCTGATCCGCTTCGGCTCGCGCGAATGTTCCGCGCGCGGAACATTCGGCCTTATCCCGTTCTCCGGGCGCCGGTTCGGGACTCCGGGCTCTGACCCCGAACTCTCGCCCGCGTCCCGTCTACCATGACCGCCGCTGCTTCCTTGAAAAAACGGGATCGACCGGCTACGGGAAAGACGCTGCTCCGTCTCGGCGCCCCTCCGGGGGACCAGGGGGTGCTTCTGGCTTACCCGGTTCCAATTCAGTGGATTTACGCATGTACAATCTGAAGTGCCGCTTCTGCGACGCGCCCATCGAACAGACATTCATTGATCTCGGCACCTCTCCGATCGCCAATTCTTATGTAAAGCCGGAGAATTTCATGAAGATGGAGCCGTTCTTCGCGCTCCACGCCTTCGTATGCGGCGAATGCTTCCTGGTTCAGCTTCCGAACATGGAATCGCGGGAGCATATCTTCAACGAGGAATACGCCTATTTCTCCTCCTATTCCGCCTCGGTCCTCTCCCATTCCAAGGCCTATGTGGAGATGATGATCGACCGCTTCGGCTTCGACGGAAATTCCCAGGTGATCGAGGTCGCGAGCAACGACGGCTACCTGCTCCAGTACTTCCGCGACCGGGGCGTCAAGGTGCTCGGCATCGAACCCTCGGGCAGCGTGGCCGAGGCGGCCGAGAAGGCCGGCATCCCGTCGCGCGTGCGCTTCTTCGGCGTCGAGACCGCGAAGGCGCTCAAGGCCGAGGGTTTCACCGCCGATCTGATGCTCGGCAACAACGTGATGGCCCATGTGCCGGACCTGAACGACTTCATCGGCGGCTTCCCGATCCTGGTCGGGCCGCGCGGCATCGTCACGATCGAATTCCCGCATCTCCTGCGCACGATCGAGGACCTCTACTACGATCAGGTCTATCACGAGCATTACTCGTATCTCTCCTTCATCGCGGTGGAGAAGATCTTCGCCGCGCACGGGATGACGCTCTTCGACGTCGAGGAGATCGCGCCGCAGGGCGGCAGCCTCAGGATCTTCGCCTGCCACACCGGCGACGAGACCCATCCGGTGACCGAGCGCGTGGAGGCGATGCGCGAGCGCGAGATCGCCGCCGGCCTCGCCTCCCCCGAGGGCTACCGCTCCTTCGCGGAGCGCGTCCAGGAGACCAAGCGCGACCTCCTGCGCTTCCTGATGGAGGCGAAGGAATCCGGCAAGACCGTGGTCGGCTACGGCGCGCCGGCGAAGGCGACGACGCTGCTGAACTACTGCGGCGTGAAGGCCGACATGGTCGACTACACGGTCGACATCAGCCCCTACAAGCACGGCAACCTGCTGCCGGGGACACGCATCCCGATCCATCCGCCCGAGAAGATCCTGGAGACGAAGCCCGACTACGTCCTCATCTTCGCCTGGAACATCAAGGACGAGATCATGCGGAACATGGCCGGGGTGCGCGAGTGGGGCGGCAAGTTCGTCGTCCCTCTGCCCCGGGTCGAGGTGCTCGACTGATGGCCCCCGCTCCCGGGTCCGAAGCTCCTTCTGTCCCGGGCTCGACCCGGGACGCCTCCGGGAATGTTCCGCGCGCGGAACATTCCGCGGATACCAGCACGCCGGCCAGCCCCGCCATGACCGGCGCCAACGAACCCGGCGCGGCGATGAAGGCGCTGATCGCCCGGCTCTATCCGATCTGCCGCTCGATCACCGGCGAGGGCGTGCGCGAGACGCTCGGCATCCTCTGCGAGGAAATCCCGCTCGAAATCCACGAGGTGCCCTCGGGCACGCCGGTCTTCGACTGGGTGGTGCCGGATGAATGGGTGATCCGCGACGCCTTCGTGAAGGACGGGACCGGCGAGCGGATCATCGACTTCCAGGCGCATAACCTTTCGGTCGTGAACTACTCCCGGCCGTTCAAGGGGACCCTCACGCTCGACGAGCTGCGCCCGCATCTCCATGCCGAGGCGGAGCATCCGGACTGGATCCCCTACCGCACCAGCTACTACCAGGAGAACTGGGGCTTCTGCCTGCCCTGGAACCGGCTCCAGGCGATGGGCCCCGGCCCCTACGAGGTCGAGATCGACGCCGAGGTGAAGCCGGGCTCGCTCACCTATGGCGAATGTTTCATCGAGGGGAGGAGCGCCGAGGAAGTGCTGGTCTCCGCCCATTGCTGCCACCCCTCGCTCGCGAATGACAATCTCTCGGGGATCGCGGTCGCGGTCGAGCTCATCAAGGGGCTGATGGCCGCGAAGCCCCGGCTCTCCTACCGCTTCATCTTCATCCCCGGCACCATCGGCTCGATCACCTGGCTCGCGCTCAACGAGGCGCGGTTCCCGTCGATCAAGGCCGGGCTGGTCGCGGTCAATCTCGGCGATCCGGGGATCATGCATTACAAGAAGAGCCGCCGGGGCGACGCGCCGATCGACCGCGCGGCGGCGCATGTGCTGAAGGCGCGCGGCGACCACCGGATCGAGGATTTCTCGCCCTACGGCTATGACGAGCGGCAGTTCTGCTCGCCGGGGATCGACCTGCCCGTGGGCTGCCTGTCGCGCACGCCCTATGGGCGGTTCCCGGAATACCATACCTCGGCCGACAATCTCGACCTCGTGCGCGAGGAGGCGCTCGCCGCCTCGCTCGCGGCCTTCCGCGAGATCTTCGCGGTGCTGGAGCGGGACGGGACCTGGCTCAACCTCTCGCCAATGGCCGAGCCGATGCTCGGGCGCCGCGGCCTCTACGCCGCGATCGGCGGCCGTTCGGACACGAAGGACCGGCAGATGGCGATGCTCTGGGTGCTGAACCAGTCCGACGGGCGGCATTCGCTCTTGGACATCGCCGAGAAGGCCGGACTGCCCTTCGCGCTGATCGCCGACGCGGCGGAGGTGCTGGCGGCCCATGACCTGCTCGCCCCCGCCGAGGGGCGCGTGCTGTGAGCGGAGCCGGGGGCGAGGCCGTGAGCGAGACCATGAGCGGGGCCGAGCCCTTTCGGGGCAAGGTCGCGCTCGTCACCGGCGCCTCGGCCGGGATCGGGGCCGGGATCGCCGCCGCGCTCGCCGAAGCCGGGGCGGAGGTCCACGCGGTCGCGCGCAACGGCGGGGCGGAGGACTACCACTGGCATTCGGTCGATCTCGGGCAGGACGCGGCGATCGCGGATTTCCTCGTCGGCTCCGCGCCGAAACGGCTCGACATCCTCGTCCACGCCGCCGGGCTGCTGACGCCCGACAGTTTCACAGCGGACAGTTCCACACTGGACAGGAGCGGGGGCGTGCTCGCCGATCTCGACCGGCAGCTCCAGGTGAACCTGCGCGCGCCCTGGCAGCTCACTCATGGCCTGCTGCCCCGACTGATCGCGGCGAAGGGCTGGATCGTGGTGCTCAATTCCTCGATCTGGGCCAATGCCCGCGCCGGGCTCGCCGGCTATGCCGCGTCGAAATACGCGCTCCGGGCGATGACCGACGCGCTCCGGGCAGAGGTCAACGACCATGACGTGCGCGTGCTCTCGGTCTATCCCGGCCGCTCGGCGAGCCGGATGCAGGCGGAAGCCTCCGCCGCCGCCGGCAAGCCCTACCACCCCGAGCGCCTGCTCCAGCCCGCCGAGATCGCGACCAGCATCCTCTCGGCCATGAGCCTGCCCGGGACCGCCGAGATCACCGACCTGCACATCCGGCCCGCGCTGAAAGGGTAGGGGCCGATCACAGGGCTGATCCCGGGGCCAGTCCGGGAAACGTTCCGCGCGCGGAACATTTCCGATCCTCGAGGGACTTGATCGGCCCGTCAGCTTCCGCCGGGGCGAAACGCGGGATGGGCTGCCGCCGCGGGGTTTCCCGGTTTTCCCGACACAGCAAAAACCGGGGCCATAAAGCCGGGGGCCGCGAGGGATGTTCCGCGCGCGGAACATTTCAGTGCGGCCGGGAGCGTTCCGCGCGGGAGCGGCAGAAGGCGAGGAAGGCGGCGTCGGCGTCATGGAGCACCGGCCGGCCGGTCGCGCTCCAGAAGCGCAGCCATTCCGCCTCCAGCCAATGGGTGTCGAAGCCCGGCGCCGTCGCCCGGGCCCGGTCATGCGCCTCGGCCGAGAGCTTCGGACCCTCGCCCGGCACCACGCCCATCCGGCCGCGGGCCCGCACGAGGAGGATGTCATCCGTCCCGAAGGAGAGCGAATAGTCGGGCAACCCGTCCTCCTCGGCCATGTCGCGGATCATCTTGCGAAACACCCGCCGGGGCGAGGTCGAGCCGGATTTCAGGAGCAGCGTCTCGAGCCCGATCCGCCATTCCGCCTGCCGCCCGCAATGCTTGCGCGCGATCTCGTAGACCCGGCGCTCGAGCGGCTTGCGGAGCCGGAAATAGTCGCGGCTCAAGGTCAGCACCGATTTCGATACCACCGAGCGGTACATCCAGTCCGAGAGCGTGACCGAGACCAGGATCATCCGTCCGCCGCGGGCCTTGCGCTGGATCTCCCAGGCGTCGATCAGGCCGAAGCCGCGCGTGCTCTCGACGCCGCCGGTCGCGATATTGGTGACGATCCGCGTGCCCGAGAGCCGCTCGAACGCCTCGCGCAGCCGCCGGTAGCCGTCGCCCGAGGTCTCGCGATTGGTGGCCGCCAGCAGGTCATGCGCCTTCAGATGGAGCACGGGGCTGGTCTCCCGCCCGGCGTTCAGCGCCGCGACGAGCTGGCTCACGCAATAGATCAGCACGTCCTTGTCATGGATCGTGGCGAGCCCCTTCACCGAGGGGGTGATCTCGATCGTGGCCGTCCCATGCTCGTAGCGCAGGATTCGCCGATCCGGCCTGGTCGCGAGCGTGAAGAGCGGGTGCTCCATCGAGGCCATGTCCTCCTTGGGCGTGGCCCAGGGCAGGTCGCAGATGAAGAACCCGGCCGCCGGCGCCACCGGATTGATATCGGCCGGGATAATATCAGCAGGGGTGGTATCGGCGGCGGCCGAAAACCCCGGGGCAGGGGGCTTCCCCACCGGCGCCGGGGCGGACTCCGGATTGTCCGGGGCCGCGCCGGAAGCACCACCCGAGCGCTTTTCCATGACCGGCTTTCCCCCAGCCAGCTTGCCCTCGACCGGCTTGCCCGCCGGCTTCCTTCCGGTCCGGTTCCGCGCGGCCGATTCCAATCCGGAGTCCGATCCAGGTTTCGGGCCGGATTCTGAACCGGATCTCAAGCCCGTCGATCCGCCACGCCTGCTCTGCCTCATCAAACGGCGGTCCCGTTCTTATCGTGGTTTCAGTAACGCCCACTATGAGGACAACCCCGGTCCCCGCAACCGATCATTTCGGGGTTTCAGAATCGCTTCGACGTGGTTTTGGATTCATCTGAACGTGGTTCCGGATTCACCCATGGTCCCGCGAGGGTCCATTCCCTCCGCCACCCCAAGGGTTTACCAGACCGACCCGGAGCCGTAACACATGATCTAACACCGAATAACACCGGTGAAAAATCGCCGCGGGACGAGAAAACCCGCCGGATCCCGGCACCGGCCGGTAAAAACCCTTGGCACTCCACGAAAAACCCCTCCGTCTACCGGTTTCGCTTTGATATGCCGCGAATCATGGTACATTGCTAAAAACGCGATACATGAGGTTTCCGAGCGATGTCCCAGACTCCCGGCGCCGGCCCGGAGGAGGCTCCGCCGCCCTATTTCAACATCTCCCCCGACGAGGCACTGGCCGAGCTCGAAGCCCCGGTCGGCACCGCCGATTTCGGGCGGATCGCCGAGGTCTGCGCCCGGGGCCGCGCCGATCTCGTCGCCCGCGGCCATGAGGGAACCGGGGAGCGGCGGCTGCGGCTCTTCTCGACCTGGGAGATCACCAAATACCTGATCCCGGTCGCACCCGCGCATTTCCGCCGCGTGCTGCGCGCCAACCCGGACCTCCCCCAGGGCGCGACCGAGACCCAGGGCGGGGCGAAGTGGTTCACCCTCGACGAGGTGCTGAGGCTCCGTGCCCATTTCGCCGCCGAGGGGTCGCGGGCGAAGGAGTACCGGCCCTACCGCCCCGAGGGGCTGCCGGCGAAGGTCTGCGCGGTCGCCAATTTCAAGGGCGGCGTCGGCAAGACCTCGATGGCGGCGCATCTCGCGATGTCGGCGGCGCTCGACGGCTACCGGGTGCTGGTGATCGACCTCGACAGCCAGGGCTCGATGACCTCGATCTTCGGCGGCAAGGTCGGATCGGAATGGGACACGATCTTCCCGCTCATCGCGCGCGACTACGCGCTCGGGCTCCGGGCCGAGAACCAGCGGCGGGTGGACCGGGGCGACGCGCCGGTGGCCCTCGACGAGACGCTCTCCGAGGCGCTGACGCGGTCGAGCGCCGATGTGATCCAGAAGACCCACTGGCCCAACATCGACCTCATCGGCGCGCAGCTCAATCTCTACTGGGCCGAGTTCCAGATCCCGGTCTGGCGGATGAACCTTCGCGGCTGGAAGCTCTGGGAGGCGCTCGCCAACGGGCTCGAACGCGACCGGGTGCTCGGCGACTACGACATCGTCATCCTCGATACCCCGCCCGCGCTCGGCTATCTCACGATCAACGGGCTGACGGCCGCCGACATCCTCCTGGTGCCGATGGGCGCCTCCTTCCTCGAATTCGACTCGACGGGGCGGTTCTTCGACATGCTGCATTCGACCTTCCAGTCGATCGAGGAGGGCGAGAACATCGCCGCCCGCGCGCTGGGGCGGCCGGAGATCCATTTCGAATGGGACGCGGTGCGCGCGATCGTCACCCGCTACGACGCCGGCCAGCAGGCCGAGCTCGCGGGGCTGATGCAGGCCTATCTCGGCCGCTCCCTCTCGCCCTGGCGGCAGGATTTCACCGCGCTGGTCGGCCAGGCGAGCGAGCAGGTGAACGGGATCTACGAGGCCGACTACCGCGACTTCAACCGCGACACCTATGCCCGCGGCCGCCTGACCTTCGACCAGACCTACGCGCTCTTCAAGCGGCTCCTGCTCGCGAGCTGGCGACGCGACGAGCTCGAGGAGACGAACCGGAAGGAGAGCGCCTGATGGCCCGCCGCCGCCTGAGTCCGATCGCAGGTCCGACTCTGAATCCGACCCTTCCGGCTCCGGCCGGGGCGCCCGCGGAAAATGTTCCGCGCGCGGAACATCCGGGTGGCCGGCCGCCGCCGCTCGTGGACACGGGGATCGGGACCGGGCTTGGGACCGGGATCGGCGCGCCCTCCGGCCCGGCGCCGATCGCGCGCGTCGCGGCGGAGGCGGCCGGGCGCGCGGCGCTCGATGAGGTGGTGGAGACGCTGCGCCGCGCCGAGGCCGAGGGGCGGATGCTGCGCGCGATCCCGCTCGAGGACATCGCCGCCGATCATATCGCCCGCGACCGGATGGGGGCGCCCGGAGGGAGCGAGGCCGGACTGGCCGGGGTCGGATCGGCCGGGGTCGGATTGGCCGGGGCCGAGGCGGACGAGGAGATGGTGGCGCTGCGCGAGTCGATCCGCGCCCATGGCCAGCGGATGCCGATCGAGGTGACGCCGCTGCGCGGGCCCGCCTCGGACGAGGGGACGGATGGCGGCTTCGCCCGCGGACGGCTGCCCTTCGGGCTCATCTCCGGCTGGCGCCGGCTCGCCGCCTTGCGCGCGCTCTTCGCCGAGACCGGCGAGGAGCGGTTCGCCACGGCGACGGCGCTGGTCCGCCGGCCGGAGAACGCGGGCGAGGCCTATGTGGCGATGGTCGAGGAGAACGAGATCCGCCTCGGCCTCAGCCAGTACGAGCGCGCCCGCATCGCCGCCGTCGCGACCGAGCGCGGGGTGTTTCCGACCGAGAAGGTGGCGCTGCTCACGCTCTTCGCCAGCGCGAGCCGGGCCAAGCGGTCGCGCATCCGCGCCTTCACCGAGATCTACCACGCGCTCGACGCCGCGCTCCGCTTCCCGACCCATCTGCCGGAGCGGCTCGGGCTTCGCCTCGTCGAACTCCTGCGCGCGGGGCAGGGGGAGGAGATCGCGGCGGCGCTCGACAGGGCGGCGGCCCGGAGCGCCGAGGAAGAACTCGCCGCGCTCGAAAGGACCGCCACCCGGCTCGAGCGGCGCCCGCCGGCCGGGACGAAGGGGACGGGGACGAAGGAGGCGGGAGCGGGCTGGTCCTGGGAACGGATCGGGCCGGAGCTCGAGCTTGGCTTCCGCGGTGGCGGCGAGCCGGAGCTTCGGCTCCGGGGCACCGGGGTGACGCCCGAGGTCCAGGCCCGGCTCAGGGCCGTGCTCTCCGGGCAGGATTAGCCGGGGGAGTCAGGGGCCGAGACGGTGGGGGGGAGAGGCCCACGCACGCACGCCGGAGCGGTCGGGGCGCGGCCCGGAAGTGGCCCCGGAGGGCCTGAAGCGGCGGCGGAAGAGGCCCCGGGCCGCTCAGGGTCCGGGGCAAGGTGTTCCGGAGCGAAGTGCCGGCGCGAAGTGTCCGGGCGCGAGGTCCCGGGAAGCCGTCAGGCGGCCGTATGGACTAGAAAGGGCTCTCCCGCGGAGGGGTCCTTCGCGGCGGGCTCCGGTTCCGGCAGGACCGCGGCGGTCGCCTCGGGCATCCAGTGGATCACGTAGCTCTTGGCGAAGACCACCCGTTCGACCTTCAGTGGCCGGCCGGGGAACAGATCCCTGACCTCGCCCCTGGAGAGCAGGTTGATCTTCTCGACCTCGCGGCGGCGGCGGTCCCGGTCGTAGCGGCGGATGCGCGCGTCGAAGGAGAAGGACATCGACCAGGCCTGGGCGGGTTTGCCGAACCAGTGGCCGAAGGGCATGCGGTGATGCGGCTCGACCGGGAATTCCCAGGCCGGCGTCTGCATCCAGCCGGCGCGGCCGACGCGCATCATCTCCTCGGCCATCGCCTGCATCGTCCTCCAGCCGCCGACGTGCTCGATCACCGAATTGGAATGGACGAGATCGACCGACTGATCGGCGTAGTCCCGCAGATCGCAGGCATCGCCGATCCTGTGCTGGAAGAGTCCCTCGGGAGCATCGCCGGAATAGGCCCGCCCGAGTTCCCCCTCGTCGATGTTCACGAGGTCGATCCGCTCGATGCCCTCGAGACCGACATTGGCCCAGTAATCGGGCCGCCCTCCGACATCGAGTATCCGGATGTCGCGTCCGTAAAGGGCGACAAGACTTTCGATCTGCTCTCGGAGGGCGCGCCCACGTTTCTTTCGGAATCTGTTGATGGGAGAGTATGTCGGGGACTTCATGCCTCACTCCGGTACTAATGGTATTCTGCTTTGGGCCTGGCTGTACTTCTTCAACGATCATCTGGGATCGCCTGATAAGATAGGCCATTGTCGAATATACTTGATGGGGCGTGATCCGGAAAAGGGCGGCGGAACGTCTCGGCGGAAACATGCGCGGGGAACCGCGCGGCGGGGCTTTTCCAGGTCACCTTCCGGGCCGTCTTGCGACGGTACGCGGCGAGGGGCGGGCGATGATGCGATCACCTCTATCGGCGGCGTGCCCGGACATGCATGGCGTGCCGGACATGGCGTGCCGGGAGTGAACGCGGGGAACGAATACCGCGGCGGAGGTGTGGAAACGGGCGTGGAATGATGGGGCCATGCCGGGGGGCCAGTATGGGGGCCGGAACGAGGCTGGAACGGAACCGGAACGCGGGGCCGGACACCGCGGCCGGAACACCGCCAGGGAGAAACGGGCTTCGGAGAATCACCCCGGGGAGATTCGCGGTCCGGTGGCGGAGAGAGAGGGATTCGAACCCTCGAGACGGTTCCCCGCCTACACACTTTCCAGGCGTGCGCCTTCGACCACTCGGCCACCTCTCCGGCGCGCGGACAAGATCACCTCTGGCGGCGAGACGCAAGGGCGGAGCGCGCGGGAGCGGCGACCGCCGGATGAAGCCTGCGCGCTAGCGAAATGAAAAGCGACGGGAAAACGTTTGTATCAGAATCCGTGGTAAAACCCGGAACACCCGGGTACCCCCTTCGCATTCGGAGCCAAAAGGTTCCCCGGAAACCGGCTCCACCCTGAAAACTGGCATAAAATCGCCCATCGACCTGGGTGACAAAGCGCGGACTTGAGCACCGGAAGCGTCGCGCTTACACCCTTTGTAAGCAAACAATACGGCCTCATGCGGGAACGCGGAGGCTTCTGGTAAACAATAAACAAGGGACAGACCTTGACCGAAGCGACGAGATCCCGGCACGCCGGGCCGTCCGACCCGCCGGAAGGGATGGCGGGTCAGGACGGCTGCCAGCGCGCATGGATCTCGGCGTCTTCCCCTGCCAGTCTCCGGCGCGACGCCGGGACAGGGCCCTTCGGGTCCGGCGAGGGGCGGTCGTAGACCGAAGTATCCGGTTCGTCTGAAGCGCGAAGGCCTCCCGGGGTCTTCCTCATGGAACGGAGCGTCGGCTTGGCCGGCGCCGCCGATGGTTTTCGCCGTGCCAATGGCGGGGACTCAATGAGAATGCGCGCGTCTGTTTGGCGTGTGTGGAGAGAGGCGGAAGTACAGGCCTGGGACCTCATGGAAGTCCACAGAGGTAAGAACTGTCATGTCTACGATTTCGGTATCGACTCAATCCGAGCTGCTCTCCGCGCTGAAGATCGCCAGGGGTGGTGACACGATTCAACTGGCCGCCGGGAATTACGGGAACATCACGCTGAACGGAACGAAGGCCGCCACCAAGTATCTCAAATATTCGGGCGAGGTCAAAATCGTTTCCGCGAACCCGGGCGACAAGGCCGTCGTCAACAAGCTGTTCATGGAGGGGGTCCAGAACCTGACCTTCGAGAACATCAAGTTCGACTATACGTCCGCGACGACGACCAACGGCCAGCCGGTGCTGCTGAAGTCCTCCAAGGAGATCACCTTCCGGAGCAGCGTGTTCGACGGCGAGACCGCGGGCGGCTACGGCTCCGGCACGGGGCTCAAGGTCAGCGCGGGCAGCGACATCCTGGTCCAGAACTCGACCTTCACGAATTATCGCAAGGGTATCGAGGCCTGGGCGGTCGATGGTTTCGACATCCTCAACAACAAGCTTCAGGGCATCAGCTACGACGGCATCGTGAGCGGTCATGTCCAGGACTTCACCATCCGCGGCAACACGGTCGCGATGCGGCCCGATCTGGGCGCGGACAACCACCGGGACGTGATCCAGATCTACAACCAGGGTCCGAAGGCGCCGTCCTCGAACATCCTGATCGAGAACAACAAGCTCACCTCCACCGATACGGTCACCCATGGCATCTACATGGGCAACGCCGATGCGAAATCGACGGGCAGCGGTTCGGAATTCTATTCGAACGTCGTGATCCGCGGGAACACGATCGAGACGGGCCAGAGGCTCGGCATCGGGATCGGCCATACCAACGGGCTCAAGATCACCGGCAACACGCTGATCCAGAACGACGCGCTCAACGACAACACCCGCCCGATCACGATCCCGATGCTGCAGGTCGAGCAGGCCTCCACCAATGTCACGATCACCGACAACATCCTGCACGGACAGCCGATCCCGTCCAACAGCGGCAACTGGGCCGCGGTGACCGGCGCCGACGCGGGCTGGACCGTGCGTGACAATGCGATCGTGAAGCTCGACTGGAAGATCGGCCAGTCGACAGCGGACCCCTGGGCCGGCGTCCGGGGCAACGGCGAGGCGGACCAGTTCCGCTACAAGGGCACCTGGGTGTCCACCGGGGACAGGACGGACGTGAACTCCAAGCTCAACTTCGAGGAAGGGGACACGATCATCCTGGTCAATTACGAACAGAACAGCTTCAAAGGAGTATCGGGCGGCAACAAACTTGATGTGAGTTCCACGGGTGACTATTCGAAGATCAACTCGATTGTCGATCTTCAGGAATTGGCGGCGACTTCGCCAAAGCTCAGCGCGTCCGTTTCGGGCGATACACTGACACTTCACATCACCCAGACAGGCGGTGTCCATGACATCGTCCTGGAGGGATTGGGCCAGGAATACCAGAGCACCTACGACGCGTCTCTGTTCTGACGGACGGGCGCCGGAGCGCGGGAGAAACCCCGCCCGGCGCCTGACCAGCGGGGTCGGCCGAAACCGCCGGCCCCGGGCCTTCTTTCCCAATCACCGGGGACTTCGGTCCCGACTGAACCGGTACCCGCTCTCGATGCCTCCGGCACCGAGCAGGGAAGTATTGTCCATGTGAGTGGAGATATTTCTCTGAAAAAATCGGAGGAACTTGAGCGTAATGAAAACAGAATTTTAGCAAACCAAAAATAGGACGGGTTTGTTTTAAAAAGGAAGGACAGGCCATACAATGACGACGTATACGGTCTCAAGCAGCTCGCAGCTCACCTCGACGATCAGCAAGGCGAAGTCGGGTGATTCGATTGTGTTGAAATCGGGTAACTACGGTAGCCTGGCGATCACGAGCGAGAAGTTCTCCAGCAATGTGAAGATCTCCTCCGAGAGCTCCAGCAATCCGGCGACCTTCTCCTCGATCAATATCAAGAGCTCCTCGAACCTCACGTTCGACAATATCAAGATGGTCGGCACCGGCACCGGCTTCAAGGTCAGCGGTTCCAGCAACGTGACGCTGCAGAATTCGGACCTCGCCAATTTCACCAAGGGCATCCAGCTCGCCGGCGGCTCGAACCTCAAGTTCATCAACAACGATCTGAACAACATCAGGTACGACGGGCTCGTCGCCGGTCATGTCCAGGGCATGACGATCCAGGGCAACGAGATCCACATGAACGGCCAGGGCGACAGCCACCGGGATGCGATCCAGTTCTACAACCAGGGTCCGTCGGCGCCCTCCGCGAACATCGTGATCAAGGGCAACCAGATCACCACGAACGACGGTGTGACCCACGGTATCTATTTCGGCAACTACGATACCAAGGGCGGCGCCATCACGAGCGAGTTCTACAAGAACATCACCATCGAGGGGAACTCGCTCAAGACGGGCCAGATGCTCGGCATCGCGATCGGCGGCACGCAGGGCGTCTCGATCCGGAACAACACCGTGGTCCAGACCGACGCCTTCTCGAGCAAGAAGACCATCAACATCCCGCTGATCCTGGTCGACAAGGATGCGAAGGGCGTCACGGTCTCGGGCAACACGGTCCTGAAGGCGCCGGTCATCGCCGACGATGCGAACAACTGGAAGATCGTCGGCACGCTCGCCAATACCGGCAGCAAGATCGTGTCGCTCGGCGCCACGGTGTCGAATTCCTCCAAGGATGACTCGTCCTCGTCTTCGGCGTCCTCCTCGTCGTCCTCGTCCTCGTTGTCCTCCTCCTCGTCGAGCCTCGGCGACGGCGACGCGGATACGTTCCGCTTCAAGGGATCGAGCGTCAACGGGACCAAGACCAACAAGATCTCGGCCGATTTCTCGGAAGGCGACAAGATCGTTCTCGCCGGCTACGACAACGGCACCTTCAAGGACATCGGCGGCGGCAACCGGGTCGATAACAGCAAGGCCGGCGATTACGTCAAGATCGACTCGCTGACCGACCTGCAGGAACTCGTCAAGGCGTCCCAGGACATCTCGGCCAAGGTCTCGGGCGACAATCTGACGATCAGCATCGACCAGGGTTCGGACATGCATCACCTGGTGCTGGCCGGCCTCGGCCAGGAATACCAGAGCAGCTACGACTCCACCCTCTTCTGAGAACGCGGGGGGCATCCTTCGGGATGATCCCGCCAGCTGGTGGCGCGGGGAGCGACGGCTCCCCGCGCTGCGGGCGCCCCGCTCCGGAGGCCAATGGCTTCGGGGCGGTTTCGACCCGGCGAATGCGACTGCCACGGAATCTGCTCGGCGGCCCCGGGAAGGGGTCGTTGCCGAAGCGCGCTCCGCCCGGACTGACTGACCAACCGGGGGGCCCGTCCGAATTTTCGGGCGGCCATCCAACTGAAAACAGAGCGGAGAAACCATACCCATGGCGACCCTTACCGTCTCGAATTCGTCCGAACTGAACTCGGCCGTGAATTCCGCCGGCAGCGGCGATACCATCGTTCTCGAGAATGGCAATTACGGCGGCCTCACGCTGCGAGGCGCCTCGAATCTCACGATCCGGGCGGAGGGCGGCTCCGCCGTCCTCGAGCGGCTCGCGATCCAGAACTCCCGGAACGTGACCGTCGACGGCGTCGACTTCGACGGCGCGACCGACAGCGGGGGCTACGGCACCGGCACCGGGCTCAACCTGCGATCCTCATCCGGCATCACGATCCGCAATTCCGAGATCTCCGATTATTCGAAGGGGATCCAGGTCTGGAACGTGACCGGGCTCGAACTGATCTCGAACACGCTCGACAACATCTCCTATGACGGGATGGTCCTCGGCCATGTCAGGGGGGCGCGGATCTCCTCCAACGACGTGACGATGCACGGCCGCACGAATGTCGACCACAAGGACATCCTCCAGATCTACAACCAGGGCTCGCAGCCGCCCTCCTCGGACATCGTGATCTCGAACAACAGGCTGACGGCGATCGACAGCAATATCCATGGCGTCTACATGGGTAACTACGATGCCAATGCCACTGGCTCGGCGAGCGAGTTCTACAGGAACATCACCATCACCGGCAACGTGATCGATTCCCAGCACAAGCTCGGCATCGCCGTGGACCGGACCGACGGGCTCACGATCACCGACAATGTCGTGCTCCAGAACGACCGGATAAACAGCTCGCGCACGATCAACAAGCCGGTCATCCTCGTCAACCAGAATTCCGACGACGTGCGCGTGACGGGCAATGTCGTGCTCGACACGCCGAGCGCGTCCGGTGCGAACTGGCAGAAGGCCTCGATCGCGGGCAGCAACTGGTCGATCTCGGGCAATGACGTGGTCTCGACCTCGACGCGGATCGATTCCTATGCCTCCGGCTCGGCGGGCGCGAACAACAACTCCGGCGGTTCGGACAGCGGTTCGGACGGCGGTTCGGACAGCGGCTCGGGTGGCGACACCGGCGGGGATACCGGCGGCTCCACGGGGGGTGATACCGGCGGTTCGACGGGCGGCGATACCGGTGGCGATACCGGGGGCTCGACGGGCGGCGACACGGGTGGTTCCACCGGTGGCGATACCGGCGGTGACACTGGCGGCTCCACGGGGGGCTCCACGGGGGGCGATACCGATACGAGCGGCCTCGGCAACGGCGTGGCGAACCAGTTCCGCTACATCGAGCCGTGGATGAACGGCGATACCACGTCGCGGCTGGCCGGGATCGATTTCTCGGAAGGCGATACGCTGAAGCTCGGCCGGTTCGACGCCGGCACGTTCCGGGATTCCACCAGCGACAGCAATGTCGTCCACAACAGCAAGGCCGGCGATTACGTGCTGATCGACTCGATCGCCGACATCGCCGAACTCGTCGCCAATTCCGCGGGGATCTCCGCCTCGGTCTCGGGCAGCGACCTGACCTTCTCGATCGAACAGGACGAGGGCGTGCTCGACCTCATCCTTCCGGGCCACGCCGCGGCCTACGACGCGCTGGTCTGAGAGCGGGCGGCGCGGGGCGCCCGCGCCGCGACACCGCTCAAGGGGAAGGGCGGCGGCGGGGAGGTATCCCGCCGCCGCCCTTTTCACGGGCCGATCATCGGCCGGTCATCATGGAGGGGTCACGAGCTCCGATCAGGGGGCTCCGATCGCGAGACCGGATCGCGAGCTCCGATCACTGGCCGGCCGGCGGCTCGACCAGGGTTCCCGAGGCCCCGCCACCCGTCGCGCCACCGCTCGCCGAACTGTCGCCCGCGACCTGGCTGGCGCGCCGCGCNAGGGGGCTCCGATCGCGAGACCGGATCGCGAGCTCCGATCACTGGCCGGCCGGCGGCTCGACCAGGGTTCCCGAGGCCCCGCCACCCGTCGCGCCACCGCTCGCCGAACTGTCGCCCGCGACCTGGCTGGCGCGCCGCGCCTCGGCGAGCCAGTTCTCCTGGCGCCGCAGCTTCAGCGCCTCGCTGCGCGCGCGCATCTCGGGCTGATGCGCGAGCGCCTCGCGCAGCGCCGCCGCCAGCGCCTCGGGAGCGTTCTCGCCGAAGAGCGCGGCCTCGCCGAACATCCGGCGCAGGGTGCCGGTATCGGACAGCACCAGCGGCGCATGCGCGCCGAGCGCCTCGTTGGCGACGCTGAGCTGGCAATTGGCCCGGCTCGTCACCCCGAGCACGGCATTGGCGCGCGTGAGCAGCTCCTCGAACGCCTCGATCGTCAGATAGTCGGTGAACTGGACATTGGCCGGCGCGTCCTGGGTCAGCCCCAGCGCCTCGGCCTTCCGCCTGCGGCCGGTGATCCGGAAATCGACTTCCGGCAGCAGCCGGGCCGCGCCCATCACCGCGCCGATCGGCTGTTCCTCGTCGGCGCTGAAGGAGCAGGGCACCAGCACATAGGGCCGGGTCCCGGGCGCGGCGGCGGGCTGCTCGGGAAGGTCGAGCCGCGCCGGCGGGTCCTCGAGCACGCGGACGAGTTCCGGCCGCACGCCATGCGCCTCGGCCCGCGCCCGCATGTCCTCGTTGTGAACCAGCACCCGGTCGGAGCGGTTCAGCACCCAGGCCGCGCCGGGGAACCGCGACCAGGGCGGCAGCACCGCGTTGTCGTGGCAATCGACGATCAGCGCGTAGCGCCGGGTCACGGCGCGCAGCGCGAGCAGGACATGCGGCACCATGCTGGGCGGCGACTGCACCCAGACCACGTCCGGCTTCGCGGCCAGCACGACGCGGATCGTGCTCCAGGCCTGCGCGAGATAGCCGAAAGGCTTCAGCCATTTCCGCGACATCGGCGACGGCAGGTAGTGGAGGTCGAAATCGACGTACTGGTTCATCGATTCCGCGCGCCGCTGGAAATCGATCCAGGCGATGTAGATCTGCTTGCTCACGGGACCGGCTGCTCCTTGACTCGGGATACCACTTATTCGGGACGATCTAGGTCCGCCGGGCGCCGTCGCCCAGCGGGGTTCCGTCGGAGTCTCCCGCGGGACCCTTCACCGGCGCCGCCGGCAGCAGGGGAAAGCCGTCCTGCCAGCTGGCGCGGTTCTCCCAGACCGCGCCCCAGCGGATGGCGGCCTCGCGGAAGCGGTCCTGGCCGGTGAGCCGGGCCACGATGCCGCCGCCGAGCTTGCGCGTCAGCGGCCAGAGCCGGATCATGCCGATGCCGAGCGGCCGCTGCCAGGGTTTGAGATAGCGTTTCGCGAGCGTGATCCGCGCCTTGAGCTTCAGGCTGTCGCTCGAGAGCTTGGGCGAGGAGGCGCCGCCGAAATGGATGATCTCGGCCTCGGGCGTCATCCGCGGCCGGGCGAGGCCCTGGCCGCGCGCGCGCCGGCAGAGATCGGCCTCCTCGCCATACATGACGAAGGAGAGGTCGAAGCCGCCGAGCGCCTCCCAGATGTCGCGCCGGATCAGCAGGAAACAGCCCATGATCACCCCGACCTCGCGCTCGCTGTCGCGGGGCCAGTCGCCGTAATATTCCGGATTGAAGAAGGTGCTGCCCCCGAAGGCCACGGAGAGCCCCAGGAGCCGGGAGATGATGCTCCAGAAGGTCTGGTCGTCGAAGGCGCAGGCGGGGTCCAGCACGCCCTCTCCGGTCACTGTGCGCCCGCCCCAGATCCCGGCATCGGGGGTCCGTTCGGCGAAGGCCATCAGCTTGTCGATCGCGCCGTCGAGGATCAGCGTGTCGGGATTGAGCAGGAGCAGGTATTCGCCCCGCGCCGCGCGGGCGGCGATATTGTTGCCCTTGGCGAAACCGTGGTTTTCCGCGCTCGCGATCAGCCGGACATCCGGATGGGTCTCGGGCGGGAAGGCCCCGGCGATCGCCGCCGCTGAGCCGTCGGGCGAGACATTGTCGAGGACGATCACCTCATGGGGCGTCTTCGTCTCCGCCTCGACCGAGCGCAGGCAGTCGAGCGTCATCGCCTTCGTGTTGTAGCTGACGACGATGATGGAGAGCTTTGGGTCGGAGAGCTTCGGGCCGGAGGGCTTCGGGTGGGAGGCTTTCGGCGCTGCGAGATCCCGCGCGCCCGTCGGCAACCCGGTCGGCAACCCGGTCGGCGACCCGGCCGGCAACGGGGCGGGCAGGGGAATGGGGCTCTGGTCGGTCATGAAGGTCTTTCTCATTCCGGCTCATTCGGGCGCGCGAAGCGGCGAAGCGGGCCGGCACTCATAACAGGAAAAATCCGCGGGTGACCATCGGCGGGGCACGGACGCGGGTACGGGTACGCGAAACGTCGCGGATCGATACATCATGGCCGCGGCCGCGGGAATGGGCTTCGGCGCGGACATGCGCGTGGATACGGGCCGCGTGGATATGGGCCGCACGGATATGGGCGCGGAATCGGAACCGGGGGCGGAGATCCTGAGTCCGGAACGACCGATTCCCGACCCGCCCGTCGCCGGGCCTTTCCGTGTCGTGATCGACATGCCGATCTGGCCTTTCGTCTTTACCAGTGAATCAGGAACCGCTTAAGAGACCCGCTCGGAAGACGCCGCCCATGAGCGGCGGTTCCTCCCTCACGGGAAGCGAATCTAGAAGAAAACAAGGCGAAAAGGAACGGGGCGGGGGCACGCGAAGGCGTGATCGGCGTGAGCGACCCCCCCCTGGAACGGCGATCGCCGCCCGGGGTTGATGTGGCGGGAAAGCCGCACCCGGACAGCGGTTAAAAAGGGGTGAACGCATTTTATCTTTATTTTTCAGTAATAATAGGCGGTTTTTCTCCTATGGGGTTTTGAGGGCTCCACAGGCAACAAAAACGAGCGGAACAATGGATCAAAGCATGGGTAGGGAGAGGCTGGCCGGTTTCGGAAAGGATCATCGCGTATGACGACCGCTGTGATGAGTGCAGAGTTTACCGCGCCGTTCAGTCCGGCGCTGGTGGTCCCGCTTCCGGAGGTCCGCCAGTGGCGGATCCATATCGGCGCGCATAAAACCGCGACGACGCATTTGCAGAACACGCTGACGGAGATCCGTCAGCGTCTTGTCGCGCGCGGGGTCGATCCGATCCCGCTTCCGGCGCTCAGGCGCGTCGGGATGGCACAGGCACTGAACGAGCGGCGCCTCGCAACGCGCCTGCCGATCCTGCGCGGCGTGGTGGCGAAGCGGATTCTGAGCGACTTGCTCGATCCGCTGCGCGAAGGTCCCGAGACGGTGATCATCTCGGAGGAGAAGCTGATCGGGGCGCCCCGCAGGGTGTTCTCCGATCCGTTCTATCCAATGGTCGAGCATATCGTGCCGACGCTTGCCACGCTGGGCGGCCGGGCCGATGTGACGCTGTTCCTGTCGATCAGGAACTTCCACGCGCAGCTCGCCTCGACCTATGCGCAGGAGCTGAGGGTGCTGCCGCCGCCCGAGGGCGGGTTCGACGCGATCCGCGCCCGCGTGGTCGCGAAGCCGCCGAGCTGGTTCGACCTGGCGGCGCGCATCCGCAAGGCGGCGCCGAACGCGCCGCTCCGGATCTGGCGGCAGGAGGATTATCGCGAGCATAAGCGCGAGATCCTGTCCGAACTCGCGGGCTGCGACACCGGCCCGCTGCCGCAGCTCGCCGACCCGGTGCGTACCAAGTCGCCCTCTCTCGAGGCGATCCGGGAAGCCGAGGCGCTGCCCCGGACGCTGTCCTCCGAGGCGCGGCGCCGGATCGTCGACGGGATCTTCGCCTCCGCCGGCCCCGGCACGCGCTTCGCGCCGTTCTCGAAGGACGAGGAGGCGATGTTCGAGGCGCATTACGCCACCGACCTGGCGCGGATGCATGAACTCGATCCGGAGATGGTGATGCGCTTCTGAGAAAGCCGGGCCCTTCCCCCGCCGGGGGGAGGGCCCGGCCTTCGGAAGAAGGCTGCCTTCGGGGAGAGCCTCCGGGTCCCTCGGAAAGTCCCGGAAACGGAAAGCCCCCGAAAAAACGGAAAGCAAAAACGGAAAGGGCCGGACCCCAGCGCTGGGGTCCGGCCCTTTCCGTTGCTTCGGGGACTTCCCCCGCCCCGGCGTTTTCGCCCGGGCGGGGAAGGCTCAGCGCAGCGTGTCGAAGGCCTTGGCGATCTGGAAGAAGACCGCGTTGCTCGAGGCGCTTTCCGGGTCCTCGTCGCGGGTACGGTAGCTGTAGCCCATGTCCGCGCTGATCGAGGAGGTGAGCTCGCGGCTGTAGGTCGCGGTCACCTGCATCCGCTCGATGTCCGGATCGTCCTCGTCCTCGACATCGACCTGGATCGCATAGCTGAGATCGAGCTCGAAGCTCGAGACCCGGTTGATGTTGTGGACGTAATCGAGGCCGAGCCCGGTCACCCGCGCTTCGTTGCCGCCGCCGCTCGTGCCGGTGTAGTTCTGGAAGATCCGGCCGGCGACCCGGCCGCGGGGCAGGGTATAGGCCGCGCGGAGCGAGCCGAAGAACCGCGAATCCGGCGCCGCCGTGGTCCATTCGCCGTTGCCGAGGATCACGACATCGGGGAGCGCGTAGCGGAAGTTGGCGTTGATGCCGGCGCCCTCGTCGTCCTGGGTGGTCTCGCGGTCGCCGGTCGCCTGATCGAGTTCGGTACGCTCGCGCCAGGCATAGTTGAGACCGCCGCCGAGGGTCAGGACCTCGGTGGGCGTGTAGATGACGCCCGCGCCGACCTGGGTGCGGTCGAGTTCGGTCTCGGCGAGGTTGTCGGCGCTGTAGGTCAGGTAGTCCGCGGTGATCGTGCTCGCGAGCACCGGGTTGAGCTGCAGGTTCCAGGCGCCCTGACCCCGGAGGGTGGTGCGCGCGACCTGCTCGGGGTCCTCGTCGGTATAGTCGATCTGGGTGCCGATGAAGCGCAGCTCGTAGCTCGACCGGGTCGCGGTCCCCCAGATGACGCCCACGTCCGCGTCGTAGCGCAGCTCGCGGGAATCGCCCGTCAGCTCGTCGAGATCGTCGGGGTCCACATCCGGGATCGTCGGATCGGTGTCGACCGTGTACTCGACCTGGCGCTGGCGATAGGAGAAGGCGGCGTCGAAGGTGCCGTTCGCCCATTCGTTCTGATAGGTGAAATCGCCGGTGGAGGGCGAGGCGAGGACGAATTCGAAATCCTCATCCGCTTCCCAGAGCGCGCGCAGGCCGGTGTCGAGCCCGAAGGTCAGGATCTGGGTGTCGGTCTGGCGCAGGTAGTCGATCCCGATCCTCGTATCGGCGAAATAGGTCGTGCCGGGCGAGGGATCGTCGAGACGGTAGTTGTCATTGACCTCGAATCGCTCCGAGATCGTCGCCGTCAGGCTCGATCCGTCGGGCGGCGTCTCGAGGATCTCCTGGGCGAAGACGCCCCCGGCCGACCCGGCGAGCAACAGGGCCGTCAGGGAGCGCGCCCCGAGGGCGGGGGTCTTGTGGGAGGCGCGTCGCATCACCCCATGCCTCACTCGAACAGGCGGCGTTCGGGAACGACGATCACGTCGCCTTCGCGCAGGGTGATCATCGACTGGACTGCCCCGCCGCGCTCGACGGCGTTGTAGTTGAAGAGGAACAGCCGCTCCTGGTGCGTCGCCGGATCGGTGCGGCGTAGCTGGATGCGCTTGCCGGCGGCGAACCGGTCGAGCCCGCCCGAGAGCGCGATCGCCTGCAGGAGCGTGGTGCCCGGCTCGACGAGGACCTCGCCCGGCGTGTTGACCTGTCCGAGGACGTAGACCGGGAATTCACCGGCGTTCTCGTCGACGGAGACCACCGAGACGAAGACGCTCGGGCGCACCGCGAAATTCGAGGCGAGACGGTCGGCGATCACACCCTCGACGCTGTCGACCGTCTGGCCGGCGGCGGCGATCGTGCCGGCGAGCGGCACGGAGATGCGCCCGTCGGGCAGCACCAGAACCTCCCGGTTCAGCGTGTCGTCCTCGAGAACGGTGACGGTGAGGGAGTCGCCGGGCTGAATCCGGTAATTGGAGCCCTGGGCGAAGGCGGGACTCACAAGGCTTGCGAGCATAAGGGCGAATGCAATCGGTCTCATATACCGCCTCATCTGTTGGTTAAGGTCGTTTTTAAACATGGTTCGGTGATTGGCTGAAGGGCAAAACCGTCCCGGAACCGCGTGGGCCGCCCATTTGCTTCCGGATGCGTAGTCATTCTGCAACAGATTCCGCCTATCCGGCCCCTGATCCCCGCGGGGCGGGCGGGGCGGGGAGATCCGCCGCGCCGCGGGGGGCGGCGGAAAAACCGGTTTCCCCGCCGCCCCCTCCTGCTCTAGAAACCGGG